>JAKMFK010000170.1 GCA_022425465.1 Bacteroidia bacterium
CCTTCATGTCAGCTGCATTACTTGGGTATACAATTTTGATTCCTTTAATAGGCAAGATGCTAGATTCGTTGGTGCCACTATGATATGGACCGCCACCACCATAGGCACCAGTAGGTACACGAATGACAGATTGAACTGGGAATTTCCCTCCAGACAAGTAGCTGCTTTTGGAGAGTTCGGTAACGAGTTGATTAACTCCAGGCCAGATATAGTCTGCAAATTGAACTTCTACTATTGGTTTACATCCCACGGCACTCATACCTGCTGTACTTCCGATGATGTATGCTTCTTGAATTGGGGTATTGAATACGCGGTGAGTACCATGTTTTTTGGCTAATGTAGCAGCCTCTCTAAATACCCCACCCAATCGATAACCAACATCTTGGCCATATAAAAGAGCTTCAGGGTGCTTGGCAAGAATTTCATCAACAGCATGTAGTGCGGCATCCACCATGATAACGGTCTCTCCATTTTCTGGAGATCGATCACCTTGTTCTTCAGTAATAGGAGTTTCTGCTAGCACATGCTTTGTCACATCCTGGGGATCCGGGTTTTCTGCATTTTTAGCATGCTCAAATGCTTCCTTAACACGTTGGGTAGCACTCGTTTTAATTTCGTTTATTTTTTCCTGTGATACTCCTTTTTGAATTGAAGTTTCAATGAGGAAAGTTAAGGGATCTTGTTTTTCGGCTTCTTTTAAATCATCTCGATACCACTCACTACGAACTCCACTCGTGTGATGACCCAACAATGGTACTTTAGCATGAAGCAACATCGGTTTTTGATTTTTTCGCACCCAGCGAATGGCTTTGCCTACTTCGTGATAACTTTCTGTAAAACTGCTACCATCTGTTCTTCTTCTTCGAATACCCTTGAATCCACTTGCAAATTCATAAGCATCCATGGCTCGCATTTCATCTCCACTTGCTGAAATACCCCAGTCATTATCTTGTACCAAATAGAGGATGGGCAACTGATGGAGTGCAGCCATTTGTAGAGCTTCTGATACCTCGCCCTCGGTCATCGATCCATCACCAATTGAGCATACTACGATCGACCCCTTAGTTCCTGGAGCATTTAATCGGTTATTCTTCAGGTATTGCAGACCATGAGCAATTCCTGTAGTTGGAATGGCTTGCATTCCTGTGGCACTACTCTGATGAGCAATTTTGGCTTTGTCTTCATCCAATAATGAAGGGTGCGAGTAGTAGGTTCTGCCTTCAGAAAAAGGGTCATCTTTTTTCGCAAGCAATTGAAGCATCAATTGATAGGGGCTCATTCCTATACCCAGTAATATCGATTCATCACGATAGTATGGGGCTACCCAATCAATTTCTTTGAGATGATATGCCGTAGCAAGTTGTATAGCTTCGTGGCCTTTTGAGGTAGAATGCACATAGCTTGTGATTTGTCTATTTAAATCATAAATATCAGCCATAGCTCTTGCAGTGAACATGTCGTTCAGTGCCTTTAGATATATGGATTTTTTAATGTACATTGAACTCTTTTGATTCAGATAAAATACCTGTGCAATTTTAAGTATTTAAATAATCAGTATTATTGAAGAAAGAAAATAAATATGACACGATTATTTACATTATTGATTTTAATAAGTAGTTCATGGATAGGAACTATGGCACAAACTGCTCAATCAGATGAAGTAAGAGGGACTTATTGGAATGCCGAAAAAACTTCTCATATCCGCATTTATAGAGCTAAAAATGGAAAGTATTATGGAAAGATCGAATACTTAAAAGAGCCGAATGATGAGAACGGAAACCCAAAGACCGATCCAGAAAATCCAGACAAAGAACTTAGAAGCAGAAGCCGATTGGGGATGGTTATTATGAATAGTTTTTCATGGAACGAATCGGAGTCACGTTGGCAAGATGGTACTATTTATGATCCTGTTTCAGGAAATACGTATGATGGTTACATGTATTTTGAGGGGGACAATCGAACAGTCCTTTATTTAAGAGGTTATATGCTGGGCATGACATGGCTTGGAAGAACCTCGGAGTGGACTCGGGTAGAATAATTGTTCAGCTGAATTACTTAAATAATAGTCTAATCTTAAATGGTTACCTAATAAATTTTGCATGACCTACTTTTTCCCCTGCATCAATTCTTAAAAAATAAATTCCTTCGGGTAAATTACTGACGTTAAGACCAATTTCAAAGGTTGGGTTGAAAGAAGATGATGCTTTAATAGTTTTACCTTGTGAATCCATAATTTTATAGGATGAGATTAGTTCATCAGTTGATATGGTGAGGACCTCCTGAACAGGGTTTGGGTGTAAATTGAACTTGAATGATGGATTTTTTATACTTCCAATATTTTGATTTGCTTGTATTCTTTTATCAGTCCAAACTTGGTATTCTCCAGCAGATAGGTTGAGTTGTGCAGCCACATCTTTTACATCCATACTGTCACCACTAAAATACTCATACCACGAACCAGTATGTTTAAAATTTGGTACAATAGACTGATTCACAACATCAAAATTCCCCAAGACCAAGAAATTTTGTTCAGAGTGATTTAATTGGACCCGTTTAACTTTTTCTGATAAATTAGTGGTAAAATCGTTACCCTCGAATGCATCATAGCTAGTTTTAAGTTTATTTATTTCAGAAAAAACGGAGTATACATCTTTTCTGTTTGAGGCTGTATTGTATTCCCATTTGATGGGTTTGTTACCAACTCTACCATTATAATCTATGCTGTAGTCGTATCCAAGCTCGCTAAATTGCCAAATTAACTTAGGGCCAGGAATACTGTTAAAAACTACCCAAGTAAGTTCTAGACGATCTAAAGCCGTATTAAAGTCCTTTATTGAATATGAGCCTGAAACATTTCCAAATTCTAAATTTTTATACATCATTCGCTCTTCATCATGACTTTGAGCATAGGCAATTAGTTTTGGGTTATTCCAACCACGAGACTGGTGATTTGCCCAATTAAAATTGCCATTATATCCCATAGATGATTCCATTGCATCATGACTAATATTACCCCAAAACATACATCCATAATTTGCTAAGTCTTTTTCTTCAGAATTGTCTGCAAAATGCTCCAGGATTATGTAAGAATCTGGATTAATAGCTCTTACTTCATTAAATATTCTTTTTATGTTATTTACTCTTGACAAATCATATGCTCCCCATTCGTTCAAATTGCCTAGTGTATTTTTCTGAGTAAAACCTTTGGATAGATCAAAACGGAAACCATCAATATGGTATTCGTTTATCCAATACTCTAAATTTTGTTTCATGTATGCTCTGAATGCAGGGCTTTCGTGATTAAAATCATACCCAACGTTAAAATCATGTTTAGCGTCTTGGTTAACAAAGGGATTTGTGGCATCAGGCTTATTATTTTTTGAGTCCCAATAGAGTTGACATAGTGGATTCTGACTAAACCCGTGATTGAAAACGACATCTAAGATAACAGCAATACCTCGTTCATGACAAGCATCAACTAACCTTTTAAAATCATTGGGTGTTCCATAAAATTTATCCAAAGCTCCATGATATGAAGGGTTATATCCCCAACTTTCATTACCTTCAAATTCATTTATTGGCATAAACTCTATTGCATTAATGCCTAAATTAGAAAGGTAGTCTAGAGTATCATAAAGACTTTTATAACTATGATCATCTAAAAAATCTCTAACTAATAATTCGTAAATAATTAATTTGTGTTCCTCTGGTGCTTTGAAACTTTCATCATTCCAATCAAACTCTTTCTTACCCATATCTAGAATAGTAGCATACCCCGTGAATGTTCCAGATTTAATAATGTATGGATCAGGGTATACATTTGATTCAATGTATCGATCATTCCATGAGTCTGCAACCAACTCACTGTATGGATCGGCAATTGTTACTTCTCCGTCTACTAAGTACTGAAAAGCATATTTTTTTGTTGAGTCAAGGTCTTTAATATATGTCCACCAAGTAGAATTGTCGGAATCGAGCTTCATTGCGTAATCGCTTTTGACCATCCATTGGGTAAAGTCACCTATGACATGAACATGTTTTTTATTTGGAGCATATAAACTCAGGAAAATACTTGTTGGTGAAACTTTAACCACACCTAATTTTGTTGAAATTGGCAAATCTGACTTGTTGGGGCCGCTGAATACAATGAAATTGACTGTGTCATGGACAACATCCGAACCATTTTCAGCTGTCAAAACAACTTCATAGTCTCCATCAATAGATGGCTTATAAATATGGTCAATACTATCTCCAATTTCTTCTTTTACCTTAGTTCCGTTAACAAATAGTTTTAGGGTAGCTGAAGAGGAGGCAAACCCCTTGATTTCAATATTACCTCCTAAGTCATATATGGAATTTGAGAATGGAGCAGCTAATTGCGTATAAAACCCATCATCATACAAGTTGATGAAAATATCAGAACCATCAGTATCCCTTCCAGTAATTTCAGCATTTTCACTTCTGAATAAAATCGCAATTTGTAAAATTTTTTCTGTTTTTGGAGCTCCATAGAATTCATAAATATCACCTATGTTCAAAGTGTATTTATTGTCTGAAATTTTTGTCATTACAGGAGCATTATTTGTGCCCCATTTTCCTTGAACATATTTCCAATCTGAACCTGTTTTACTTTGATCCGTAATTAAGCCAGTGTGAGCATAAACAGTACCCTGAAAACCCTCTAGGCCTCTATTGCCTAAAGTAGCATCAAAAGTTAGGATAATTCTATCTTGAGAGCTTGGGAATGGTGGGTTTGGAGAAACAACTTGTGCCCATGAAATTGAAATAATTAATAATAAAAAAATAGATGTTATTATTGGTCGAATCATATTTACAAATTTGTATTTTTTTGAATAATTTCTAATTGAATCATATCCAAAAATCAATTTTACAGGTATAAATTTAGATTTTATTTTGGCATTAATCAAACTCTATAGTTCTGATTTACAGGTTTTTAACCTGTTTAAAAAGCTCAATTTTAACTTAAAACAAAATTAAATATATATTTGTGCCCGTAGACTTTGTGTAAAAACTACACAAAGTTAGTGGTTAAATAACAATCATGAAAATGAAAAGTGCAATTCTTGGTAGAATAGTCTTAGTAGTAATTTTACTATCAGCATCATTTGTTGGTTATGCTCAGGTTAAAATCTCAGGTACTATTTTAGACAACATAACAAAAGAACCCTTGGTAGGAGCTTATGTGGTTCCGGTAAACTTAGAAGGTGGTGCTATTTCAGATACAGAAGGTAAGTTTATTTTAAAGGTCGCCCAACAAATAAATCAATTCAAGGTAAGTTTTGTGGGATATACTTCCCAAACGATAGACGTTAATGATCAAACCCAGTTTGAAATTCTTTTAGTTTCTGAAGATAGGCTCGATGAAGTATTAGTTATAGCATACGGAACCCAAAAAAAATCAGATAAAACAGGTGCCGTCACGCAAGTGACATCCAAAGAGTTAAATAAAGGAAGAATTACGGACCCTATCCAAGGAATGCAAGGGAAAGCAGCTGGAGTCAATATCTCAAAACAAGGGGGAGATCCCAACGGGGCATTTAGTGTAAACATACGTGGTGCAGCAAGTATAACTGGAGGCACAGGGCCTTTGTATGTAGTTGATGGGGTCGTGGGAATTGATCCCACAACCCTCAATCCTGATGATATTGAGTCATTCAATATTCTCAAGGATGCTGCATCAACATCGCTTTATGGAACACAGGGCTCAAATGGTGTCATTATTATTACCACCAAGGGCGGATCTTTTGGTGCAAAAATTTCTGATCAAATCAATGTAGAATACAACAGTTTTATATCGTTTGATAAAGTGTCTAATCGTTTAGATTTCTTGACAGGTGACCAACTTCGTCAATATGCAAATGATGTTAACTCTCAAAACTTTTCGGATAATGGTGCAAATACAGATTGGATGGATGAAATTTATAGAACGGGTATTTCGCAACAGCATACTTTAGCCTTCAGCAAATCAGATGAAAATACGAATTACAGAGCTTCTATTTCTGCTAACAACTTAATGGGTGTTATTAAGGGTTCGAGACGCGATCGATACATTGCACGTTTGAATATTTCTCAAAAAGCATTAAATAATAAATTAACTCTTACAGCCAGATTGAGTGGGACATTTCAAAAAAGTGATTTTGTTCAGTATGGTGGTGGGAGTAGTCCAGATAATGTGATTTATCAAGCGATGAGAAGAAGTCCAACAGATCCTGTTTATAATGCGGACGGAACATATTATGAGTCAGATCGAAGTTTTCAATACAATAACCCTGTTGCTTTAATTGAACAAACTCAAAACGAGCAAGATGCAAAAAAATTACTAGGAAATTTTGACGCATCCTATGCAATTACAGATCATTTATCTGCTCAAATTAATACAGCATATGCAAGAGATGATAATCAATCTTTCTACGCTCAACAGGCGTCTGCTTTCAGTAATACCACCAATGGTCTTGCTGCAAGATCATATAATAACAAAAACTATAAATACATTTCTGAGATACTGAATTATAACAACACTTTCAATCAAAAGCACAACTTGAACCTAATAGGTGGACATTCATGGCAGAGTGTTAGTTATGACGGATTTAGAGCGGAAGCTAGAAACATTGACCCGTTCTATGAGGATGTTCAATCAAATAACCTTCAGGCATATTCCCAAATTGAATGGGGGTATGTGTCGTCATATCGGTCAATTGAAGAAGGTTTAGCTTCAATTTTTTCGAGAGCAATTTACGATTTTGATAAAAAATACTATTTGACAGCATCCTTAAGAAGGGATAAGTCAACCAAGTACGGTGATGATATTGAATGGGGCACCTTTTGGGCTGTTTCATCTGCTTGGAATATAAATAAGGAAAAATTTATGGAAAACGTTTCTTTAATTTCTGAGCTCAAATTAAGAGTAGGATATGGACTAACTGGAAACGCAGACATTCCCAACGGGATAGACCGAGTATTATACCGTCCAACGGGTTTAGCACAAAATGCTGAGACAGGTGAATTAGAAGTGGTATGGAATAACAACCAAGGCAATATCTCCAATCCAAACTTAGCTTGGGAGGAAGTAGATGAAATAAATGTAGGTATAGACTTTGGTTTGTTTAAAAATAGAGTATCGGGTTCATTTGAGATATACCAAAAAACAACTAAGGGGCTTGTCATGGAAGTAGCAGTTCCCGTTCCGCCAAATATCGCACCAAAAAAGTATGAAAATTCAGGAGAGATTCAAAACAACGGTATTGAGTTAACCTTAAATGCTGTTGTTGTTGATAATCAAAACTTTTCTTGGAAATCAACAGTAGCTTTATCAAGTAACACACAAGAGACAGTTACACTTGGGAATCTTGAAACCAATCAATTAGGTATAAAGAAATTGTATGTTTCTGGTCGCGGATTAGTTGGAGGCGATAACTACACACAAGTTATTTTGCCAGGACATGAAATTGGCTCATTTTTCTTGCCAGTCTATGTTGGTTTGTCAAGTGATGGCAAATTTTTATTTGAAACTGCCTCTGGTGGTGTGACTAGAGATGTTACTCAAGCACAACGACAATTTGTAGGTTCTGCTCAACCAGACTTAATTCTTGGGTGGTCTAACTATTTCAAGTTATTTAATGGATTTGATGCTAGTTTCAGTTTGCGTGGAATTTTTGGACATCAAATATTCAATGTTACTAAGATGGTATTTAGCAATCCTGCAGATGCTCCAACATTAAATGTGTTAGAGTCGGCCATTTCAGGAGAAGCTGCTGGAATAACAAGTGATCCAACAATTAGTACTTATTACTTAGAAGATGGAGACTTTATAAAACTCGACAATATTTCTTTTGGGTATAATATTCCCTTCAAATCAGAGAGTAGTGTAAAAAATCTAAGAGTTTTTGTAAATAGCAATAACTTATGGATGTGGACTAAATATACGGGTCTAGACCCAGAGTTGAATTTTAGTGGAACGGAGTTCGGTAGAGACCAATATGACGTATATCCTAGAACAACAAGTTTAACGATTGGTCTAAACGCCTCATTTTAAATAATATCAGAATTTGTAAAAATGAAAAAAATACTTTATTCAATTTGTGTATTACTGACAGTCTCATGTACCAAATTTGATGATGCTTTATATGATAGTAGTTCAAAAGCAAAACAATCTATCGGTCCAGTGTATAAAGAACTTGCAGACCTTATTGATGATAATGGTTGGTGGTTTTGGGCTCAAGAGGTAAGTAGTGATGAAGTAGTTTTTCCTGTTCGGGGAACAGATTGGAATGACGGAGGAAAGTGGAGAGTACTACACCAACATACTTGGACAAATGACGTTGATGCAGTTAATTCTATGTGGTCACATTTATTTGATGGAGTCAGAGAGGCAAATAAATTATTAGATGTATTATCCGATCAACAAGGAGATCCCTTAGTGGCAGTAGATATTGCAAAAATTAAGACTCTCCGTGCATTTTTTATGTACTTAGCAATGGATAATTATGGAGATATTCCTATTATTACATCTTTTGTTAACGCATCTCCTCTTCCACTTAAAGAAAAACGAGAGGAAGTATACGAATTTTTAATAAATGATTTAAAGCCAATAGCTTCCCTTCTTCCAATTAGTACAAACAAATTTGCTGTTTCCAGAGGAATGGCATACAGTCTAATGGCTAAGCTTTATCTTAATGCAGAGGTATACACCGGAACTCCAGCTTATGCTGAAGCTGAGGCTATGTGTGACAGTATAATAAACTTAGGTAATTATGCTTTACAAAATGATGTAACATCAGCATTTGCTGCTGACAATGTAAATATTCCTGAAAATATTTTTACGATTGCATTCGATGAATTTGATAACACAGGATTTAGGCTTCACATGCGAACTTTACATTATCTCCATGACGCTACATTTAATATGAAAGTAGGTCCATGGAATGGTTTTGCTATCGTGAAAGATCATTACGATAAATATGAGGATGATGATCTAAGGAAAAATGAATGGTTCATTGTAGGGCAACAAAAAGATGCAAATGGAACAGACTTATTTGATGAGACAGCTGGAACTAAGCTAGTCATTGATCCATACATTCCAAAATTAGTAATGGATGCCTCAAATACACCAAATGAAATTCGAAATTCGGGAGCTCGCGTAAAAAAATATGAAATTGAAAGTGGAGCACTAGAAAATTTGAATAATGATTTTCCATTATTTAGATACGCTGATATCTTATTAATGAAGGCTGAATGTGCTGTTAGAAATGGTTCGGCGGGTGACGGAGATGAATGGCTAAACTTAATTAGACAAAGAGCAAATATTAGTTCAATTGCTGGTGCTAGTTTAGACGATATTCTTGAAGAACGAGGGCGAGAATTATTTTGTGAGGGTCATCGTAGACAAGATTTGATCAGATTTGGAAAGTTTGGAGATGCCTGGTGGGAAAAATCGCCATCAGGATCGGATAAAACTATTTTCCCTATACCACAATGGGCGATTGACGCCAACCCAAATTTAGGCTTATAATTAAATTTTTATATATAACAACAAACAACAAACAAAATGAGAAATTTATCTTTAAAACTGACAAAAAACGTGGCTGTAATCGCCGCATTATTTGGTCTAATTTCATTAAATTCGTGTAAAGACGACGATGAAGACCCAACACCAACAAACAATGCCATTGTTGAAGATGGCTTTTACATTCAAGGTGACGCAACTGCATACGCCGATTTTGATATAAAAGCAACACTTTCAACCACTAAAAATGAGGTATTACAAGAGGAAAGAAGTAGTTTGATGGAAATTTACGTAGCCGTAAAGGGTACTGGTGGATTTAACATCATACAAGTTAACGGTTCCGAGAGAACTACATGGGGTCCTTCTTCGGAGTTTGCATTAACTCCTTCAAGAAATGAAGAACCTAACGAAGACGGAATGGATATCATTCAACGAGGAGCTATCCAAGCAACTGATGCTAAATTCTCAGTAGCTGAGGATGGACTTTATCACGTAATTATTGATACTGAACTAGGAGTAGGTGCAATTTTACCGGTAAAATGGGGCGTTATTGGTCAGGCTACACCTACTGGATGGTCTGGAAGCACTGCATTAGAATTACCAGCTTTTGATTTCAACTCGATGAAATTTAAGGCTGAAAATGTTGAAATGTCAAATGGAGAATGGAAATTCAGATATACCAACGGTTGGAAAGTACAATTAGATACTAGTTTGGATTTAGGAGTTGAAGGCAAAAAGGGAGTTTATGCAAACTGTAACTATGGTGGAACTGTAGAAGCACTTGATGCAGGTGGAGCTAACTTCAACACTGGTCAAAGTGGAATTTACAATGTAGATATTACCTGGACAGCTGGCTCTGGTCATACTGCTTCACTAACTCGTGTAGGTGACGTTCCAGCTAGAGATTATTCAGCTGTATCTGTTGGTCTAATTGGCGATGGAGTTGTAGGTGGAGACTGGAATGGAGAGAAATATGCATCAACACCAGCAAAAAATGGAGACGTTTATACTTGGAATTTTAATGGTGTTGAATTGAACAATACTGGAGGATTCAAACTAAGAACTGCTGGTACTTGGGATGACATCAATGAAGGGTATAGTGACATTATTGGAGGTCCTGATGCTTCCGAAATTCAAGAGAGTGGAGGAAATATGCAGGCTGTAAACGGCGGTATGTTTGACATCGAATTTGTTATTGATGCTGCTGCTGAAACTAAAAGTATATCAATTACAAAAAAATAATTTAGTTGGTTTTTTTAAAAAAGGGGATCCATTTGGGGTCCCTTTTTTTTTGGACAAAGTTGTAGAATTAGTATTAGCTAAAAATAGGACTATGAAATGGGTTAATCCTTAATCGCTTTTTTATTTGTAATTATTAAGTTGCACAGCCCTGAAATGGTTAAGCAAGTTCCAGCCAATAACATAGGTCCAATAGCTTTTTCCCCAAATAATATTTCTGAAAAGAAATTAATTCCACCTATAGAGGCAACGATTTGTGGGATAACGATAAACATATTGAAAATACCCATAAAGATTCCCATTTTTTCAGCTTCAATCGAGCTAGATAACATGGCATAGGGCAATGATAAAATACTCCCCCATGCAATACCAATAAGTGTAAAAGACACATTGAGATTCTTATAATCGTTAGCATAATACATATAGAAAAAACCTATGCCACCTAAAATCAATGATACCATGTGAACCATTTTCCTATTGATAGAAATTTTTCGAGTAATAAGTGTGAATATAAGAGCAAAAATCATAGAAGAAAGCCCATATATTCCCATTGATGAACCAATTTGATCGGCGGCATCGTTGTATAGCCTGTCTTTTACTTGATAGACTGCTAATTCCTCCTGAATAGACATTTTAAACATTGCTGCATCTGGTTTTGGAGCTTGAAAGACATGCTCTGAAAGTGCTGGTGTAGACATACTCCACATTGTAAAAAAGGCAAACCACGAAAAAAACTGAATTAAGCCCAATTTTCTCATTGTCACTGGCATGGATCGAATATCACTAATTATTGCACTTATTCCCTTGCTAAAACCAGCAGTTTCTTTTTTATGTTTTTCAAAAGCTTCAAGATTTTCAGGAGGATATTCTTTAGTGGTTAAAACAGTGTATAGAATAGATAATAAAAATATGACGCCTCCTATAGCAAAGGCTACTTTTACATTGGGGGGGATAGTAGATTCCTCAGCAGTATTACTAACTCCCATTTGATTTAAAAACCAAGGTAATTGACTTGCAATCCAAGTACCGACACCTATGATTAATGTTTGTACCATGAAACCGTATGATCGTTGAGAATCGTCCAATTTATCAGCAACTAAAGCTCGAAAGGGCTCCATGCTAATATTGATTGACGCATCAAGCACTAATAAACTTCCTGCGGCAACCCATAGATAGGAAGAGTGCGGCATATATATCAAAGTAATTGATGCGAACAGAGATCCTATTAAAAAGTATGGTTTTCTTCTTCCAAAACGACTACTCCAAGTGCGATCACTCATGTATCCAATTATTGGTTGAACAACTAATCCTGCGACTGGGGCAGCTAACCATAAACCGGGTATCTCTTCAGGCGAAGCACCTAAAGTTTGAAAAATTCGAGACATAAATCCTCCTTGAAGTGCAAATCCGAATTGAATTCCAAGAAATCCAAAACTCATATTCCAAACATCAAGAAAGCTTAATATGGGCTTCTTTTTCATGAATTAGTAAAATTTAAACTTGTGATTGTTATCATTCTCAAATTCTTTTTCTATGAATTTATAGAGACGTGCGGGCTTGTGAGGTACTCCCTCCTGGAAGTTGTCTGTTTCTTTCAAGAATCCTGTTTTCAATATTCTTCTTAAAAAATTTCTTCGATCAAGTTTTGAATTCAAAATAGTATTGTATAGTGTATACAAATGATTAAGAGGGAAATATTTAGGCAACAGCTTGAATCCAACAGGTTCATGATAAAGTTTATTCCTTAATTTAATTATGGCTGTACGTAATATGTGGTTGTGGTCAAAACCTAATTCACCAACCTCATTAAAATCCTCCCATATAACATGTTTAGCAAATCCAGCAGGTCTAATAGTGTAATTTTTGATGTTTACCAATGCAAAATATCCTATTGTTATTACACGAGATTCTGGGATTGGACGCACTAGGTCTAACCAAACTTTATCTCTATCCTTAGCTAGACGATTTAAACTTCCAAATGCCCCAATTTGTTCTAAAAACAAATTATCAATTCCAGTTAAATCTAATAAAACTCTGGATGCAGCGTCTTCTAAATCCTCATCTATATAAATTAAATCTCCCGGTAAAACGAGTGTGTCATCACCGTTATCAAGGTTATCCCTCAAATCTCTTTGAACTAGCAGTACCTTTAAACTAAAGCCATCAAAACCGAAAACTACGCAATCTACCGAGACACTGTGGTTAATATTATTAGTTTTTCTGTTTGATTCCATTCTTTAATTCAAATTAAGTAAAAATTTATCTATTTTTTTCAAAGTGTATATTTTACACTAAGTTTGTTAAAAGAAATCCTAAATATTGGATGATTAATCAATATTTTCATTCATTACCAATGGATATACAAGTATTACAAAATTCTCATTTAAAAAGATAAAACATCAAATTTATTTAGCGTTGAGTAGCACTAAACGTTCAAAGGGTTAGCAACTAATGAAAAATTACATTAAATACCATCCATGGGAAATTATTGAGGAGGGCTTTAATACTGAATTAAATCGTGTGTCAGAAAGTCTATTCTCAATAGGCAATGGCAAATTTGGTCATCGAGGAAATTTTGAGGAAACATATACGGGGGATTCTCTTGGTGGTAATTATGTTGCGGGTGTATATTATCCTGATAAGACTAGAGTTGGCTGGTGGAAAAATGGTTATCCAGAATATTTTGCTAAGGTTTTGAATGCACCTAATTGGACAAAATTATCAATTAAAATTAACGGTGAAATTCTAGATTTAGCCCATACTAAGGTTATAGATTTTAAGCGTGTTCTTGATATGAAAAATGGGTTTCTTATTCGCAATTTTAGTACGAAACTTAAAAATGGAATTTGCGTAACTGTTCATGCTAGTAGATTTTGTAGTTTGGATCAAGATGACATGGGTGCTTTGTCCTATAGTTTCACCGTAGATCAACCTGCTGAAATTCAGGTTTCTTCTTATATTGATGGAAATATTAAGAATGAAGATTCCAATTACGATGAGTTTTTTTGGGAGAATATCAAATCCGAATCCAATGATAATCTGTGTACACTTATTTTAAGAACTAAGAAGACCCATTTTTATGTTGGAGTTAAAACGGAAACCAATTTATTCATAAATAATGAAAAGATAAATCATTTTCAGTCACTAAAATCTTCAACGAACTCTCCTTCTGTAAGTGCTAGTTTTTCGATACAACCTAATCAGTCTATTACTATTGAAAAAAAAGCGATTGTACTTTCTTCATTGAATGTAGATAAGGGTCTAATTGATCAAGTGTTGGTTAATGAGATTAGTAGTTTTCAAAAGTTGTGTTATGAAGATTTGTTGAATAATCATAAAAAAGCATGGGCAAAAAAATGGAATGAGTCTGATATAATCATTGAGGGTGATATCGTAGCCCAGCAAGCTATTCGATTTAATATTTTTCAGTTGAATTGTACGTATAGTGGAAATGATGAACGATTAAATATTGGACCGAAAGGTTTTACAGGAGAAAAATATGGAGGAAGTACATATTGGGATACAGAAGCCTACTGTCTTCCTTTTTATCAATCAACTGCAGATAAGAGTGTAGCTAGAAATTTGTTAATTTACCGATATAACCATTTATCTAAAGCAATTGAAAATGCCGAAAAATTGGGATTTTCTGGTGGAGCAGCCCTATACCCCATGGTTACCATGAATGGTGAGGAATGTCATAATGAGTGGGAAATAACTTTTGAGGAAATTCATCGAAATGGAGCTATTGCTTATGGGATATATGATTATATTAATTATACGGCTGATAAAAAGTATTTAGCTGAGTATGGGCTTGAAGTGCTTATTGGTATTGCAAGATTTTGGAAACAACGCGTAAACTGGAGTGAAGAAAAACAAGCATATGTTATGCTTGGAGTGACTGGTCCCAATGAATTTGAAAATAACGTAAACAATAACTGGTATACGAATAAAATGGCTACATGGTGCCTAAATTATTGTGAGGAATCAATTGATTGGGTGAAGGAAAATTACCCTACTGATTATCAGCGAATATGTAAAGTTAGCGACTTTGATGAAAATGAGCGAAAAGCATGGGCTTTAATTACCAATCAAATGTATTACCCCTTTTCAGACAAGTATAATATTTACCTTCAGCAGGACGGATTTTTAGACAAGGAGTTGATACCTGTAAGTCAGTTAAGTGACGATGAACGTCCAATTGTGGAACATTGGAGTTGGGATAAAATATTAAGAAGTTGCTTCATTAAACAAGCGGATGTGTTACAAGGGCTGTATTATTTTGAAAATGAGTTTACACAAGAAGAATTACAAAGACATTACGATTTTTACGAACCACTAACTGTTCACGAATCTTCACTTAGTCCATGTATCCACAGCATACTCGCAGCAAAATTAGGTGATGAAAAAAGAGCGTATGACTTCTATTTAAGAACTGCACGGCTGGATTTAAATGACTATAATAATGACACACGTGACGGATTGCACATTACAAGTATGGCTGGTACTTGGATGACTATAATTAAGGGATTTGCAGGGATGGAGGTAAAAAATGACCAGCTTATTTTTAGTCCTTTATTACCCAAAAATTGGGAGAGCTTATCTTTTAAAATCAAATTTAGAGATGAAATTCAGCACGTTTTTTTAGATAAGAACGGGATAAAAATAAACATCAATTAGTTTTGAATATGAACCCATTTAAGGAAATAAAAACATACATTTTGATGGTAATTGGATGGATTTTTTTGCTTCTATCATGTTCAAAGGGGAATAGGACATATAGTTCTGCCATATATGGACTTGCTACCCCAATAGAACTTACAGACGATACCACTTATGCTTTATTATCTGATTATTTTCAATCTGCAATTAAAATTGATTCCTTAAAAATCACTGATGAAATTGAGTGTAAAATAATTGGGGACTCTATTCAATTTGTATCTCATGCCCCAAAACAGCTAAATGTTTTGACACTTTACCATAAAAGTGTTCCTTATTCAATTCTGGTCAAAAAATCCAGATTTTCTAAATTTACGCTTAATTTCAAACCTCCAAAAAAATATGGGCAAGTTTGTGTAAAAGGTGAGTTCAATCAGTGGAATGAAAAAGGAAGTAGTTTAAAATACGATTCAAATATGAATAGTTGGGTTATTCATCTTGATTTAGAACCAGGACTATATGCTTATAAACTCGTAGCCGATAATAATGAAATTTTAGATATAAAAAATCCCAATCAAATTTCAAATGGCATGGGAGGTGTCAATAATTTTTTTAAAATTACAGAATTAAACAATAATCTAGAATCATTTATACAGACAAAAAAAATTACGGATAACCAGATTATAATATCTAGTAAAAATATAAATCAAGTATACGCACTATGGGAAAACACTTTATTAGATGTAGATTTAAAGAATGGTGATTTTTATGTCAAAATACCCAAAAAAGCAAGTGATTTACATCGTTCTCATATCAGAATTTTTGGTTGTAATCAACAAACAACTAGTAACGACTTACTCATACCTCTATCAAATGGGCAAGTTATCTCTGACCCAAGACAATTAGATTCATCAGATTGGCACAATAGCGTCATGTATTTTATGATGATAGATCGTTTTTTTGATGGGGATACTTTAAATAATGAAATTGTCAAAGATGAACGAATCCTTGCTAAAGCCCAGTATTTTGGTGGAGATATTAATGGGATAACTCAAAAAATAAGAGGCGGATATTTTCATCAATTGGGTGTTAATACAATTTGGATTTCTCCCATCACCCAAAATCCTATTGATGCTTGGGGCCAATTTGAGAACCCTAATACTAAATTTAGTGGTTATCATGGATATTGGCCAGTCACAAGTACAACTACGGATTATAGACTCGGATCTGGATCGGATGTAAGAGAAATGCTGTCAGTTGCACATAAAAATGGTTTAAAAGTAATTCTTGATTATGTAGCCAATCATATCCATGAACAACATAGTGTCTTTAAAGATCATCCTGATTGGGTTACTCCTTTATATTTACCTGATGGGACCATGAACACTGAAAGATGGGATGAATATAGACTTACAACGTGGTTTGATACTTTCCTGCCAACACTCAATTTAGAAAATCAAAAAATCGCTAATTTCATGATTGATTCTGCTATTTTTTGGATTGAAGAATATGATTTTGATGGTTTTAGACACGATGCCACTAAGCATATACCACTAAATTTTTGGCGTACCCTTAATAAAAAAGTAAAACTAGTTAGTCAAAAAAAAGGGAAATACATTTATCAAATTGGAGAAACATATGGTAGTCATAGTTTAATTAAAAGCTATATTAATAGTGGTATGCTTGATGCTCAATTTGACTTTAACCTTTATGATAATGCTCTCCCTGTTTTTGCCAAAAATACTGAGGATATGCGTCGTTTGGGAGATGCATTAAAAAACAGCCTAGCTAATTATGGGAGTCATCATTTGATGGGTAATATCACGGGTAATCAAGACAAACCAAGGTTTATTAGTTATGCTGACGGAACGCTTGATTTTGAAACACCTTGGATAGAATATAAACGAATTGGTTGGACACAAGATATTAAGGTTCAGGACACACTTGCCTATAAAAAACTTGCCCTATTTCATGCGTTTAATATGACAATACCTGGCATCCCTATTATTTATTACGGTGACGAATATGGATTACCAGGAGCTGGTGATCCTGATAATAGAAGAATGATGCAATTTAAGAATCTTCAAACTAGAGAGGAGTCATTAAGACAAGAAATAAAAAAATTAATTGACATAAGGCTATCAAATATGGCTTTAATCTATGGAGATTTCGAAATTACTGAGAATACAATTAATAAGCTTTCTTATAAACGAAAATACTTTGACAATGAGGTAAGTGTAACTTTAGATAAACACAAATGGACATACACTATCAATACTAAATAAATGAAAAGACTACTTTTTTATCTACTCATATTTTCTGGGTGCAATCAGATGGTTAAAACAAACTTAGAAATTAGCTCTGAGGAATCAGAAAATCTTTGGTTAAATCAAGCAACAATTTATGAGGTTAATCTTCGTCAATATACTGCTGATGGGACTATGAAATCATTCAAAAAAAAATTGCCAAAATTAAAAGAGCTGGGTGTAGATATTTTGTGGTTTATGCCGATACAACCCATTGGAATAAAGAATAGAAAAGCTGTGGGTGATTCATTTGTTGAGGACTTTCCTAATCCCGATTATAAAAAGTACTGGGGGAGTCCTTACTCTATATCTGATTACAAACAGGTTAATCCAAGATATGGCACTTTAAGTGAGTTTAAAGAATTGGTAGAATTATGCCATCAGTTGGATATGAAGGTCATATTAGATTGGGTTGCAAACCATACGGCGTGGGATAATTCCTGGATAATTGACCATCCAGAGTGGTACACTCATGATAGTACAGGAAAAATTACAGACCCGATTGGTGAAGATGGGAAAAGTTGGGGGTGGACTGATGTGGCAGACTTAAATTATGATAATGATAAGATGAGAAAAGCTATGACGGATGCTATGAGCTTTTGGATAAAAGAGTGTGATATAGACGGTTTTAGATGTGATGTTGCTATGGAAGTACCTGTTGATTTTTGGAATGAAGCGTCAAAGCAATTAAATCAAATTAAGCCCATATTT
>JAKMFK010000173.1 GCA_022425465.1 Bacteroidia bacterium
AAGATAAAAAAGCTCTAGTAGGTACAATTACAGTATACCTTCTATTATTCCTCTTACTTATTTTAATGTCTATGTTTAACGCCTGTTCTGAAGTTGATGCAGAGGAAATAAATTCTGGTGGAGTTGCTGTAAGTATAGGCAATCCTGATGATGGTGGTCCTGATAATTCTGCAGCTAAGGAAGAAACCTTAACAGAACCTGAAGAGGAATATACTCCAGAGAATCAACTAACAAGTGACGTTGCAGATGCACCCCCTGTTGTCAAAAATGAGCCTAAGACAAAAACTAAACCAAAAGAGATAACGGAACCCGTCACAGAAAAACCCAAAGAAACCAAAACTACACTTAAACCTCCAAAAATCAACATCGGAAAAAACAAAGGGAAAGACACCGATGGAAGCGGAAAAGGAGGTAATAATAACACAGGTGGATATAAAGGCAAACCTGATGGGACAGGAAATTCTCCAGATGGTGAAGGTAAAGGAACTTCAGGAATGGGAACAGGAGATGGACCATCTCTTGGACCAGGAGTTTCTGGAGGGATTGGAGGGTTTAGTGCTAATATTGCTCTACCTCAAGGAGGAGTTCAAGAAAATGGAGTAGTTAGACTTAGAGTTTGTGTAAATGAATCTGGTCAAGTTACCGATATAAAACACGCACCCGAAAGACGCCAGGCAGGTACTACCTCTAATCGAGATTTGATATCAAGAGCAATCTACTCTGTCAAGAAATCCAGCTTTAATAATATTAGTGGTTCATCTGGGACAAATTGCGGCTATATCACCTACACGTTTAAACTTCAATAGCTGATGCCTTGACTTACAATGAAACGTTAGCGTATTTGTATGCAAAATTGCCCATGTATCAGAGAGTGGGTAGTTCAGCTTTCAAAAAAGATTTAACTAATATCATTAAACTTTGTGATTATCTAAATAATCCTCAGGATAAATTAAAATTCATACATATTGCTGGCACCAACGGAAAAGGATCTACATCGCACATTCTATCCGCAATTTATCAATCAAATGGGTACAAAGTAGGAATGTACACATCACCACATTTAGTTGACTTTAGAGAAAGAATTAAGCTAGATGGAATTCCTTGTTCAAAAGACTTCGTAATTGATTTTACGCAACGGTTGAAATCCATCATTGAAAAAATTCAACCCTCATTTTTTGAAATAACCGTAGCTATGGCATTTGAATATTTTGCAAAAAAGAACGTAGATATTGCAATCATTGAAACTGGTCTCGGAGGAAGGCTAGATAGTACCAATATTATTCAACCTATAGCAAGTATCATAACCTCGATTGGTTTTGATCACATGGACATGCTTGGAAATACAATTGAGCAAATTACCAATGAAAAAGCTGGGATTATAAAAAATAACACCCCCGTTATTGTGGGTAAAGTTAAAGAGGAAGCCCACAACATTATCAGTAATGTGTCTAAAGAAAAGAATGCACCATTGCACTTCTATCTTAAAGGAAATTACAGGACTGATCTAATCGGAGAACATCAACAGTGGAATATTGGTATGGCACTAGCCTGTTCCAAAGTTTTAGAATATGAATTTACCACCAGTAAAAATAAAAACCAAGAAGCTTTAGAAAACGTTTGTAAACTGTCAAATTTTCAAGGTAGATGGCAAATATTCTGTAAAGCCCCCCTTGTAATTGGTGATGTTGGACATAATGAGGAGGGATTTCGACTTATCACAAAAGAGTTAGCCAAATATTCAAAAAAGTTTCATTTTATTCTCGGGTTTGTTGAGGACAAAGATTTAAGTAAAATTATTCCAATACTACCTACGAATTCTACATATAGTTTTGTTAAACCTGATGTTATAAGAGGTATGAAACCTGACAAAACAAAAGTAATATTTGAATCTTATGGTATACAGGGTGAGACATTTCTAAACTTAGAAATAGCAATTAAGAATAGATTTGAGCAGATTCCTAAAAATGAACTTATTTTCGTTGGAGGTAGTAATTTTATAATAGCTGATCTTTTAAAACTAAAAGATAACAAACAGCTACCATTTTAATGTCAAATCATATTATTGAAATATTTACAGATGGGAGTTCATTGGGAAATCCAGGACCTGGAGGTTATGGTGTCTTATTAAAATATGGAGAAAAGCAAAAAAAATTGAGTGCAGGTTACAAGCTAACTACCAATAATCGAATGGAACTTATGGCAGTTATTCAAGCTCTAAAAATGCTCAATGATTTTGCAAAAGAGAAGGAAATTATTATCTACTCTGACTCTAAATATGTCATCCATGCGGTAGAAAAAAAATGGGTGTTCGGATGGGTAAAGAAGAATTTTAAGGATAAGGCAAATGCTGACCTTTGGAGAATATTTTTAAACGAGTACTTCAAATACAATATTAAATTTCATTGGGTTAAAGGTCATAGTGGTCACACTGAAAACGAAATTTGTGATAAATTAGCAAAAAAAGCTGCGGAAAATAAAAATCTAAAGATTGACCATGGATACGAATCTTCTCTAGATAAACCGAATCAATTATTTTAGTGCTTTCCTTCGGTTTAGCTCTTGTTTTATAAGAGAAAGTTCTCGACTTGATTGACCTTTCACACTACTATTTTCTTGAGCTCTTCTACTTAAATACGGTAAAACTTCTTTTACAGGACCATATGGCAAATATTTAGCAACATTAAATCCTTCGTGAGCTAAATTAAAACTAATATGATCACTCATGCCATACAATTGAGCAAACCAAAAACGATTATCGGTCTTACTTATATTATTGTTTTCAATTAATTGAGCGAGCAATAAAGAACTTTCCTCATTGTGAGTACCAGCCATTAAAGCCACAATATCCCGATTTTCAAAGCATATCCTTAAAGCTAAATTATAGTCATCATCAGTATCTGCCTTTGTATCATGAATTGGGTTAGGATAATTCATTTGTTGTGCTCTTTTCGCTTCTTTTTCCATGTAAGCACCTCGTACAAGTTTAAACCCAATTTTATATCCAAATTTGCGAGCCAAGTCAAGTTGTTTATTTATCTCTTCTATCCTACCCTTCCTATATAGCTGAATCGTGTTGTAAACAATGATATCATCACGATTAAATTCTTTAGCATTATTATAAACAATTTCATCGACAGCATCTTGAATCCATGTTTCCTCAGCATCAATCAACAGTTTTACATTGTTTTGATGTGCGTGTTTACACAAAAAGTGAATTCGTTCGACGAGTTCTTCATACTGATTTTGCTGCTCTTTAGATAAATCATCCTTAGCTGATTTAGCAGCTAAAACTGAGGATAAGCCAATACCTGAGGGTTTGAACACAGCAAAAGGGTACTCTGGTTTGTTTGCAGCTTCATCAATTACTCGTTTTAGTTCTTGAAAGGTTTTTTTTAAATTTTCAGCTGTCCCCTCTCCTTCGACTGAATAATCAAGAATAGCTCCTATCCTATTATTATATAATTCTTTAGCAAATTGATTGCTTTCTTTAATAGTTTCACCACCGCAGAACTGGTGGAATATGGTTTTTTTAATAAGTGATTTGATAGGAACACCCATAGTCATTGCCCAATTAGCAATTTTGGGCCCATAATTGACTAAAAAAGGAAAAGAAAATGTCTTGAACAATCGATAAGCTTTAGCCAAATCTGCATCAGATTTGTGTGCAAATGCTTTCTCAGTATTCTCAAAAGTTAAGGCCATTAATAAGCAACAAAAATATGCTTAAAATGGTATATGAAGTAAGAAAAAGGAAAGGTTTTTAGAGTTAAATTAAGCTTTCAACAATCACTCTAAACTGAACTGATTAGACGGATTCTACCAACTTTGATGCGAGTTCAACAACTTTAGTTGATATATTTTCACTGTCGAATTTACCTTTAGCATACAAATGACCTCGAATAGCCATTTCTGTCATTTCGTTAGGGTTTCTATACCTATATAAAATTGCATTAGCGAGGTCATTTGGATTATCATGTTTATATTTAAGGACTTCCTTTTTATGTTCAAAATCCGAAGAAAATAATATACAATCACTCATCAAGATAGGTCTTTGACAGGCCAAATACTCACCTAATTTAGCTGGGTATCCTGAATCAGAAAAAGCCGATTTTTTTCTATTCATAATAAATGTATCGCATTTTTTAAGACTGGTTTCAACCTTTGAATGATTTACCCCCCCCACAAGAACCACATGGTCGTTTAATCCTAATGATTTAATTATCTGTTTAGTTTTTATTTTATGAGGATCGCGTCCAATCATAGTCAATGTTATACGAGGCTCATCTTTCAACGCAATGGCAAGAGCATTTAAAATATCTGAAACTCCATCTTTCTCACCAAAAGAACCAATATACCCAATATTAAATGGAATTGGTTGAATAGGTTGACTAAACTCTTTAAAGTCAACCATCATGGGTATAATATGAATATTCTCATGTTCTGCCCTAAAATAATTAAATAAAAAATTTGAAATAACTAATACACAATCTGCATATTTTAGCATTATTATTTCTTCAAATTTATGCCATAAACTAAACTTATTTACTGAGTGTAAATCCGTATAATCAACTATAATTTTGGCATTAAATAATTTTCTGAGTACTAATCCGGGCAGAGATGAAACGAATTGTGGAGTATAGAAGTATACAACATCATAGTTCTTGATTTTTAATAAAATAAAACAAAGAAAAACAAGATGGCAATAGATTAGTTGTATGCATCTAAGAACAAAAAATGGGGGGTACTGGTACCATCCACCGATATGAATAATTTTTTGGTTCTTCCATACAGACTGTCTTGGATTATCGCTTTTTTTAGAGAAGCTGGTAGGATATATTGAAATGAAATCACAA
The DNA here is from genome assembly GCA_022425465.1 of Bacteroidia bacterium. Lineage (GTDB taxonomy): Bacteria > Bacteroidota > Bacteroidia > NS11-12g > UBA9320 > UBA9320. Next base: position 4,854 of record JAKMFK010000173.1, read on the forward strand.
CTCCATTGATTACGAATAAAGCCGGAACCAATATTTCTAATCCGAGAATTATGAACTTCTCCCTCGGGAAATCCCCCCGTGAAAACAAATCCAACTTTTAACTTATTCACTTGAAAAATTTATCTCAATGAAACAATAAATCCCCATGAATACTTTTCTTCATTATATAATATACAATAGCCAATAATAAAAGTACAATAACTGCATAAAACTCAATCCATTCTATTTTATACAACATCATCCATCCAGCATTTACGAATAATTGAACAATAGAATACAAAACACTTACCTTTAGGTGATTATGACCATTAATATGAACTAAATCTTGGTACAAATGACATCTATGTGCTTCCAAAATATTTTCTCTCTTGATTAGTCTAATTACGATAGTCCCTACACTATCTACACCATAAACTGAGAGTAAGATTATTGAAGACCAGCTATTTAATTTCATACCAATTAATACCACCAGAAAGGCAGCAAATAATCCCATAGCCACACTACCGGAATCACCCAAAAACATTAATGCTTTATGGCGAAAATTGAATACCGCGAAAGCAATGAAAAACCCAATGTAGGAAATGATATTTAGATCAAATGAAGAATCCTCCAAGTAATTTAAAATAAACAATGAGCAACTTAATATGACAACGGAGTACAAGGTTGTAATACCATTGATCCCATCCATAAAATTATAGGTATTAACTGCACCTAAAATGACAATAAATAGGGGAATCCAAATGAATGTATCAAATCGATGCAATTCTAGAACACCAAACAAGATGATAGCAACAGCTATTAAGTATAAAATGAAACGAGTTCTGGTATTCAAGCTTTTAAAATCATCGACAAAACCAGTCATAACTCCAATACTTAAGCTGACTGACAATAAAATATTTGATGGATTAGGATTAATTAAAATCCAAGCTAAATTCAAGATTAATAGAACTATCCCCCCACCTCTTATAACAATATCAAAATGAGAACTTCTCTGATTAGGAACATCATAAATATTAAGTTTACTGCCTAATTTTAAATAGAGATAGAGTAAGCAAATCGAACACAAAAACGTAACAAGTAAAAGTGATACAAAACTGCTCATTACATTCATTTATTAAGTTCCATTTGTTTTCCCAATAAATTAAGACTTGTTCGAACATCATAAGGCAATTTATTTATGTTCAATGCATCTTTTATTTTTTTATTATTCACCTCAAGATTTCCTAATAATTTTTCAAAAGTATTTACTCCTAATTTATTCGAAAACCAAATAATTAAGTGAACTAAAAATGACGGTATACTCCATCTAATGAATGATGTGTTAGTGTTTTTGAATAGCTCATCGACCATAGTTGCTGTTGATATTGGTTCATCATCAGAAACCACAAAAAAATCTGACGATATATTTTTTTTTATGAGTTGAGTGATAATAAAACTCAAATTTTCTATGGCTAAGATTGAACGCTTATTTTCCCATCTCCCTAAAGGAAAAGGAACACCTCTTAGCAATGAGTAAAACAACTTTGGAAGATTTCCTTTATTACCTATTCCATAAATCATTGAAGGCTCTAAAATATAGTATCTGTGATTATCGTATAAATCTTCAATAATGATATTTTCCGCTGCTAGTTTTGACTTGCCATATATTGATTTAGGGCCCTTTACTGACTTCTCATCAATAAGTGTTGATTCATCATAAACCTTAATAGAACTTAAATAAATAAGTTTAACTGAATTTTTTGACTCATTGATCCATTTGACTATGCTAGCAGTCAAATCACGGTTTATTTTAAAATACTCTTCCTCTTCCTTTGAATTAGACGTATCATGTGCAAGTCCTGCTAAATGGATAACTACGTCATAATCACAGGGTTCATAATTATAGTTGTTCCATGAGAAAA
>JAKMFK010000218.1 GCA_022425465.1 Bacteroidia bacterium
CTGGAATGGGTCCAATTGGAGTAGCTGAACATCTATCTCCATATTTACCAGGTCATTCTGTTGTTGATGGAGTGAGCACAGATAAAGCTATGAAAGCAGTGAGTGCTGCACCTTTTGGTAGTGCCAGCATATTATTGATTAGCTATGCCTACATAAAAATGATGGGAACTGAAGGTTTAAAAAGAGCCACTGCAATTGCTATTTTGAATGCGAATTATATGAGACATCGTTTAGCTGAGGGCTATGATGTTTTATATACAGGTCATAATGGTACAGTAGCTCACGAGATGATTGTAGATCCACGAAAATTTAAGCTTACATCAGGCATTCAAGTGGAGGATATTGCTAAACGACTTATTGATTACGGTTTTCATGCACCAACAGTAAGTTTTCCAATTCCTGGTACGCTAATGATAGAACCTACAGAAAGTGAGAGTAAAGCTGAATTAGATCGCTTATGTGATGCTCTTTTGTCTATTCGTGAGGAAATAGCTGAAATTGAAAATGGAATAGCTGATCGAGAAAATAACGTAATCAAGCATGCTCCTCATACTGCACAACTCGTTTCAGGTGATGAGTGGGATAGACCCTATTCAAGAACAAAAGCAGCATATCCAGCATCCTATGTAAAAGAAAATAAATTCTGGCCAAGTGTTGGGAGGGTAGATAATACGTATGGAGATCGAAATTTAGTTTGCAGTTGTCTTCCTGTTGCAGATTATATTGAGATTTAATAAAAAGTCTTAACTTGGCTGTAATTTTATGACGCTTTCTATTGTTGCCTCTTTTGTAGTTTTAGGATTATTACTTCTTCTTATTGAGATTTTCATTGTTCCAGGATTTATTGTTGGAATCGTTGGTTTTATCATGGTAGGTGTTGGAGTTTACTTCACTTATGTGGATCATGGAACATTTTATGGCAACATCCTTTTAGTTTTAATAACTCTTGTAATGACCACAATTGTAGTCTATGCATTTCGTAATGGTGCCTGGGATATGTTTTCGAATAAAGAAATAATCACGGGTAAGGCTAATGATATTAAATCATTAGAGATAGAAGTGGGGGATACTGGTAAAACTATAAGTGCAATAAGACCTTCAGGTATAGCTCATGTCAAATCACAACGAATGGAAGTACATTCTGAAGGAAGCTTTATCCCTTCAGGAACTGAAATTGTAGTTGAAAAAATAGTTAACAATAAAATTTATATCAAAATTCTTAATCAATAATACCAAATGGGAATCTTACCTTTTATAATCGTTGGAGTCGTTTTACTCTTTGTATTTTTTTATTTTGTTCCATTAGGACTTTGGGTAACTGCTCAACTTTCTATATCAGGCAAAAGTGGTAGCATTATTCAGTTGATTTTTATGCGTATTAGAAAAGTACCTCCTTCTCTAATCGTAAATGCTTTAATAAATGGAAATAAGGCTGGGATTCCTGTTTCATCGAATGAGTTAGAAACTCATTTTATGGCTGGTGGTAATGTCAATAATGTTGTTAAGGCACTTATATCTGCTGATAAGGCAAGTATTCCGCTAGATTTTAATATGGCTGCAGCCATTGATTTGGCAGGCCGTGATGTAGCTGATGCTGTTCAACTTTCAGTTAATCCAAGAGTTATCAATACTCCGCCTGTAGCTGCTGTTGCAAAAGACGGGATTCAATTGATTGCAAAGGCAAGGGTTACCGTCAGAGCAAATATTGCACAGTTGGTTGGTGGTGCTGGAGAGGATACTATTCTTGCTCGTGTTGGAGAGGGAATTGTAACTACCATAGGTTCAGCCAAAACCCATAAGGCAGTATTGGAAAATCCAGATACCATATCCAAAACAGTTCTAGCTAAAGGTTTGGATGCAGGTACTGCATTTGAAATATTATCCATTGATATTGCAGACATCGATATTGGAAAAAATATTGGTGCAGAACTACAAACAGATCAAGCAGAGGCGGATCTAAAGGTAGCAAATGCAAAAGCTGAAGAACGAAGAGCAATGGCTGTTGCCCAAGAACAGGAAATGAAGGCTAAAGCTCAAGATGCTCGTGCCCTTGTGATTTTAGCTGAGGCAGAAGTACCTAAGGCAATGGCAGAAGCATTCCGAAGTGGTAATTTGGGTATTATGGATTACTACAAGATGAAGAATATTCAGGCTGATACGGATATGAGAGACAGTATAAGCAAGCCTGATAAGAAAAAATAAGTTAGAGTTTTACTTGTACACCTAGTACAATATTTCTTCCTGGGGCTGTAAGTCTTGAACTGTATGGTCTATATCTTTTATCCAGTATATTTTCTATTCCAAGATTTATTTTGGTTTTAGTATTCATGTAGTAGCCAAGTTTTATGTTCAATGTATACCACGCTGGAGAATAGGCTAATCCATTTTTATCTATTATATAAAATTGGGCTTTATTTTTTTCGGAGTTTGAAAATTGCTCATTGTTAAATCTTTGATTGTAGGTACTATACACCATCAAATTATATTTTTTATAATTCATCAGTAATGTGGTGCCACCAAAATTTGGTGTGATGTGTCTAATAGCATTTCCAGAACTTGATTGACTAGTCAAAAATGTGTAGGTTGTTTTGAGTGATATGAATTCATTTGGGGTGTATTTAAGAGTAATTTGATTACCTACAACCGAAGCATACTGATCATTAGCGAGCATTTGTAATTGACTTAATGAATTATCGTAAAGGATGCTGTCAAGGCCATTTAAATTGGTATTTGAAAGGCTGATTGCTTGATCTAGATAAGTATAAAAAATAGAATTTTGAATTTTAATTTTTTTAGAAATATTATAATCTAAATTAACCTCACCGTGATAAGCATATTCTGGTTTTAATTTAGGGTTTGGTATAGTGACAAATCCAGGACTACTATCGAACGTTTTTCCAATATCATCTATGTTTGGAGATCGAAAAGCTGTAGACAAAATAAAGCTGATGGAACCAAATTTTTTCTTAAATAGTTGAGATATAGATCCGGTTATTGCTTGATTTGTAAGATTAAAGTATGAAATAGGATAGAATGTCATGGAAGTATCAAATTGCCCATTCATTCCGACAGCATTAAACCTTAATCCTCCTTCAGTTATTAAATGATTATTCCATCGTTGAATAACATTAAAATATACGCCACCTGTCTTCCAAGAGGATCCATCTGGATATCGAGTTGTGATTGGCTGAAGTGTTTTGCTTATTATGTTTAATTGATTTCCAGAGCTTTGTATGGAGTTAGAAACATACTCTAAACCATAGTTGATTTGTGTTTTCCTATTAATGTCTTTAATAAAGTCTGAGTTTAAACTCAGTGCACTCACTTTTTCTTCTCTTTGATTAAGGTTAGTGGAATAGATTCTTCGTGTATTTCTGCTTTCAACAAATTTTTGATGTGCGATAGTTGATTTGATACGGTCAAAAAGTTTATGCTTTTTAGTGTATTTAATCGATAGGTTATTCATCATCCAAATTTGTGGTCCGTAATACCACTCCGCTTGACATAATTGATTGAATTCATTTCGCTGTATGAGTCGATCATATCGAGGGATATTTGATGTTTCGCTGTAATGAAAATTATAATTGATTAATAAGTTTGAATTGGGTTTAAATGAGATTTTATGTAAAAAATTTTTCTGGTTGTAACCGCTATTAACTTGGATACGTTCATTACTATTAGTGATAATTGTGTCTGATGATGTAGTTGAAATATAGTCTGGTCTGCCGTAAACCCCATTTCCTTTTCTTCCAATTCTTAAATCGCCAAACTTGCTGGATGTAAAGCTTGTTATTGAGGCTATTCTTTGTCCATTAAGTTGAAATTGGGTATGGTAAGTATTTTCATTATTTGCAGAACTAAATCTTAAGTTGTTTTTTGTTTTGAGAACTACCCCATTCTCAGAAAATTCAGGCTTTATAGTAGTGAAATTTAGAACTCCACCGATAGCATCACTTCCATAAAATTGGCTTGATGGTCCAAAGATTAAATCGGTACTTTCAACATTAAATGGGTCAATAGAAATGACATTTTGAACATTTCCAGATCTAAAAATAGCTGTATTCATTCTCACTCCATCTACGACTAATAATATTCGATTTGTAGCAAATCCGCGTATGATTGGGCTTCCACCACCTTGTTGGCTTTTTTGGATGTATATATTTTGATCTACATTTAGGAGGTCGGCAGAGGTTTGGGGTAAAAAGAGTTCAATTTTTTTCTTATATATTCTTTGGGTGAGTAGTGCGATATCACTTTTATATCGGATGTTTCTTCCACCTGATACAACCACGGGATTAAATGAGTTGATCTTTTTTGTCAAAATGATTGTGGAATTCTTATGTAGAATGTTAGGTGTAATCTCTTTTTGATAATAGTTTTTATGGGAAAGAAACAAATTGTCTAATTCTGTAGAAGAAGTGTCTATATTAATTACTCCTGATTGATCAGAAATACCAATTATTTTAGTTGATTGAATTAATAGAACACCAGAAATGTGTTCTAAATTGTTATTTACAACTTGAATTTGGGCACTAATAGCGAAATGTATAGTAGTTAGGATTATTAAATATAACGAACGCACGTTGTGATTGTCTGATAAATTCAACCTTTCATATTCAAATATAGTACCTTAATGAATTCAATATGTTTTTTTGATTTTGTGCAGTAAATTTTTGTTATTTGAATGATGAAATTAGCTGTGTTATATGTCTTATTAATTTCTACAGTTGTAATTTCTGTGTCTTCATGTAAAGCAAAGCATTGTGCTGCATTACAAGATGATATGGAGGGTTATAATCCGAAGTCAGCAAAGAAGAAAAAAGGGAGGCAAGAAGGGCTCTGGGGAAAATAAGCCCAGCTTTTTTGCTTTTTATGAACTATTTATTTTCTTGAATGTTTTTTAAATATGTTCGGTCTATTCAAGAAAAAAACTCAAAAAGAGCAATTGGAAGAAACCTATGAAAAACTTCTCAAAGAGTCTTACAAGTTAAGTACAATCAATAGAACAGCCTCAGATGCTAAAGCTGCTGAAGCTGATGCCATATTAAAAAAGATAGAAGATTTAGAAAATTAACTTTTGCTAATCTAGTGATTCCAAAATAGTCTTACACACCGTCTGTATTTCAGTTTTGGTTATTATTAGGGGAGGGGATATTCGAAGACAATTGGTGTTATAAAGAAACCAGTCAATAATAACTCCTCTATCTATACATCGTTTCATTGTTCTTTCAACTTCCTCAAAATTGTCTAGCTCAATGGATAACATAAGACCTATTCCACTTATCTTTTTTATTTTTGGATGAACGAGCAATGCTCTGAACAAATCTTCTTTTTTAGAGACACTATTTAAGAGTTCATGCTTATGCATGTATTTGATTGCAGCATTTCCTGCAGCACAGCAAACAGGATGTCCTCCAAAAGTGGTTATGTGACCTAGAATAGGATTATCCTCTATACTTTTCATAATTTCACTCGAACTGATAAATGCTCCGATGGGCATACCTCCTCCCAATGCTTTGGCACTCACTAAAACATCAGGCATGATATCGTAATGTTCGAAAGCAAATAATTTTCCAGTTCTACCAATTCCAGTTTGAATTTCATCAAATACCAATAATGTTCCCGTCTTATCACATTTTTCTCTGAGAGCTTTCAAGAATTCATGTGTTGCAGGCAGATAACCAATTTCTGCTTGGATTGGTTCAATGAACACAGCAGCGGTTGATTCATCGATGATATCAATTGATTCTAGGTTATTATAGTCCATGAAGTAGATATTAGGTAGCAGGGGTTTAAATGCACCTGAGTAATATTCATCACTCATCATACTAAGTGAGCCACTTGTACTACCGTGATAAGCATTTCTCATGGAAACTATTTTTGACCTTCCAGTATATTTCTTGACTAGTTTCATTGCTCCTTCAATCGCCTCACTTCCACTATTTAAAAAGTAGAATGATTGAAGATTTGAAGGTAAATATTGTGTTAAAGTTTTGGCTAGCTCTACTTGTGGGTGAACAACATACTCACCAT
>JAKMFK010000223.1 GCA_022425465.1 Bacteroidia bacterium
GAATTATTGAAACAGACAATTTTAATATTTTAACAAACGAATACATTTTCAATGGGGGTGGAGTTGCGGTTGCTGACTTTAATAATGACTCTCTACCAGATCTTTTTTTCACTGGAAATATGGTTTCTAATCGTATTTATATTAATAAGGGCGATCTTAAATTTGAAGATGTAACAGAGACCTCAAGTTTATTTTCAGAAGGATTTTGGTCTACAGGCGTTACTGTTTCAGATGTAAATGAGGATGGACTTCCTGATATTTATGTCTGTGGAGCAATGCATGAAGATAATAGAGCAAATAGACTTTACATACATCAAGGTTTTGATGCAAATGGAAACCCTTTCTTTAAGGAAGAAGCGGGAGCTTATGGAGTTGCTGACCAAGGGAATAGTATGGCAGCCACCTTTATCGATTTTGATAGAGATGGCGATCTCGACCTCTATGTCCTTAACAATGAACAAAATGAAACCATACCGACCAATTACAGAAAAAAAATCACAGACGGTTCAGCTCCTAGTAACGATAAGCTCTATGAAAATCTGGGCAATGGATCGTTCCAAGACATTACCCTCAAAGCAGGGATTACCATTGAAGGTTTTGGTCTTAGTGTAACCCCTTTAGATGCTAACAAAGATCAATGGGTAGATTTATTTATTACCAATGATTATCTGACCAATGATCTTCTTTATATCAATCAAAAAGACGGAACATTTAAAAATCAAATAGAAAATATACTATTGCATCAGAGTAAATTTTCTATGGGATCTGATGCAGCAGATTTTAATAACGACGGTTATACGGATATTGTATCTCTTGACATGCTAGGAGAGACACACCAACGAAAGAAAACAACTATCGCTAAAAGCTCGTTTTTCCAAAATACTTTAAATAAAAAATGGGGCTATCAAAATCAGCATATGCGAAATATGCTTTTTAAAAATAACGGAGCAAATTATCCTTTTTCAGAAATAGGTCAATATGCAGGAATTTATCAAACAGATTGGAGCTGGGCACCATTATTTTTTGATGCTGATTATGATGGGAATAAAGACTTATTGATAACCAACGGTTTTCCTAGGGATATCACAGATATGGATTTTGCAAATTATAAGCTCAATGCAGGACCATTTACCCCAATTTCAATAATGTTAGACTCTATACCAATAGTAAAAATTCCCAACTATGCATATTCTAATACTGGAAATTTAAAATTTGAAGATACTACGGAGGATTGGGGCTTAAAAATTGCCTCCTTTTCAAATGGAGCAGTGGTTAGTGATTTGGACTTAGATGGAGATCTGGACTATGTGGTCAATAATATTAACGACTCAGCATTTGTTTTTGAAAATACCCTTTTAGAGCAAGAAACCACTCCAAATTATATTCACTTAGAACTTAGAGGATCTCCCCAAAATATTTTTGCACTAGGGGCAAAAGTTACCCTTAGAATTTCTGAGGATTTTTTTCAATATCAAGAGCAACAAATCTCAAGAGGGTATATGTCTTCTGTAGACCCTGTCATGTATTTTGGATTAGGGAGCAATGACGAGGTAATTTCAATCGAAGTATTGTGGCCTAACGGAGAGCTGTCCGTAATTAATAACCCCGAAGTTAACAAAAGATACACCCTAAGCCAAAGCGATGCCTTCAAAGTAGAAACATTAAACTTTCCTTTTATTGAAGCCAATCTAAAGTTAGCACATCAAGAAGTTTCCTCAGTATATGGGATAGAATACTTTCACGAGGAGAAAAATGTCCAAGATTTTTTTAATCAAAGATTATTACCAAACAAAGTCTCTCAAAATGGTCCTCCAATAGCTGTTGGCGATCTCAATGGAGATGATAGAGAAGACTTTATTGTAGGTAGTGCGGCAGATTATTCCCCTACAGTATTTATTCAAACAGCTGAAAATTCATTTATTGACGAGCCTTTGTTTAACCTTAAGGACGACATGGCATTTGAGGTAGAAAGTCTAAGCCTGTTTGATTTTGATTTGGATGGAGATTTAGACTTATACATGGTCTCTGGGGGTAATCAATTTGAAGAAAATTCAAGTTTATACAACGATCGAATATTAATTAATGATGGAAAAGGCAACTTTAAAGTCAAGGAAGGAGTGCTCCCTCCAATAATGTCTAATGGCTCAGTTGTACGTCCAAATGATTTTGATCAAGACGGTGACATTGATCTTTTTGTAGGTGGGAGAAATGCTCCAAAAGCCTATCCTCTAGCTGCCCCCAGTTTTTTATTAGTCAATAACGATGGTGTATTTGAAATTGCGGAAAAGTCTGTCTTTCCCGCTATAAATGATATTGGAATGGTAAGAGATGCACGCTGGGGAGATTTAAATCAAGACGGTAAAGATGACCTTGTTATTGTGGGAGATTATTCAGGGATACAGGTTTTTTTAAATCAAAAAGGAATGTTAAGAACTCTTGAAAATGAGGTTTTAAGCAAAGCTACAGGACTTTGGAGATCAACACTATTAGTAGATTTTGACGAGGATGGCGATTTGGATATGTTCTTGGGGAATCTTGGCAAAAACAATATGTTCAATATGACCCCTTCAACCCCTTTGTTAATTTCTACAACAGATATTGATGGTAATGGTAGCGTAGACCCGCTAATGTTTTGTAGTCAACGCAATTCAAATGGGGAATGGGATATGTACCCAACACAGTTTTGGGACAACCTAGGCCAACAGAGTCCAGTTTATCGAAAAGAGTTTAACTCGTATACTTCTTTCTCTAACGCTAATTTAGCCTATTACAGGGACAATAAAATTATCAGCGAGGAAACACTACTAAAAGCTAAATACGATGCATCTATGTGGGCCGAAAACCTTGGCGAAGGCAATTTTAAACTGAATGAACTACCTGAATTATTACAACTGGGTCCCATAAATGATTTTCTAGTTGCTGAATTTGATGGTAAACCAGCAATCTACGCAGTTGGGAATGATTTTGGAGGACCACCATTTGAGGGTAATTTTGACGCTTTCCAGGGAGGCATTATGACTTTTGGGAAAGAAATCAAAGTCTATTCTCCCCAAGAATCTGGCTTTTTTGCATTTGGTGATGCACGGGACTTGGAACTACTCCATTTAAACGGGATACAACTCATCTTGGTTTCACAGAACGCAGGAAAGCTTCTAGCGTTTGAACAAAAGTAGATTTTCTTGAACGTTTAGCTCTGAAAGGCCTATTATTGTTCAAAAAAATATTTTTATTGTACCTTCATTTAAAGGACTATAAGTTACCACTATAGAGATCTAATTTTCTCCTTTAGATAGGATTGCTTTTTATGAGCCAAGACCAACACATAATGAAAAAAACCTATTTCGACAACGGTCAACTCCAAACAGAAGGCATGCTTCTTTCGGGTAAAAAGCACGGTGAGTGGAGACATTATTTTGAAACAGGAGTCATTCGTATCATCAGCATTTATGAACACGGAGTTAAGGAGGGAAAATCCTATTGGTTTCATCCCAATGGCAATATTGGATGGGAGGAAAATTACAGCCAGGGAATTCCCCAAGGAAAGTTTTTGTATTATGACGAAAAAGGACAATTGAGAATTGAAAGAGTATTTGAAAAGGGGAAAGAGGAGTGTTATATCTTTGACGGAAAAGAATTGAAGAAAAATTAAATTGCTTAGCTTTGAGTTTAAGCAATTTATATGAGAACTTTAGTTTTCCTTTTCCTAGTTTGTACTCAACTTCAGGGTCAATCTTATTTTACTGAACAGTACGAACCTTTTGACGACTCCATTGATTCGTCTGAAACCTTCTTGGGCTATGAAATAAGCTCCCAACACACAAGACACGATCAGATTGTAGCTTATTTGGCTTATTTGTCAGTTGTTTCTGACAAGGCCCAAATCTCTTATTACGGTAAAACACATGAAGGCAGAAAACTTCCAATTTTAGCAATCAGTACTGAAGCGCATCTTTCTAAAATCGATGAGATACGGAAAACTCATGTTGAGTTTGCATTGGCGGGAAAAGAGCTCAAACCAAAAACCCCAATTGTGATTAATCTAGGGTACAATGTCCATGGTAATGAACCGTCGAGTTCAGAAG
>JAKMFK010000224.1 GCA_022425465.1 Bacteroidia bacterium
TACTTACAAACTCAAATTAAATAATACCAGTGAATTCAGACTGGATTATAATCATTGGTTCACAAAACTTTACTTTGATACCGATATGACTTTTACTGGAGATACCAATGCGATTTCCTTAAAAGGAGACTATACCTACCAAAACACGAAGCTATCCTATGAATCAAACGCTAGAAAACCCCTTTCATTAGAGGCATCCTATACTTTTGGACAGTACTTTGATGGCAAAAGAACAAGCATTAATACAGCTTTGAATTACCGATGGCAACCCATTGGTAAATTTGGTATCTATGTGAATCAAAATATTTTCAAAGTGCCAAACATACCAGAGAATAAAAACCTCGTGTTGGTTGGTGCACAAGCAGAATTAGCGTTCACTAAAAGTGTGTTTTTCACTACCTTCTTACAATATAACACCCAGATTGAAAACTTCAACATCAATAGTAGGCTTCAATGGAGATTTAAACCTATGAGTGACTTGTATCTGGTTTTCAGTGAAAATTACCTTACGACCGATTTTTCTACAAAAAACCGCGGTATTGTCCTTAAATTCCAATATTGGTTCCAATAAAACACCCAAAAACACTGAATTTTGACACTTAATTCCAACACTGATAAAAAAACTTTTTAACAAAAATTAACATTTGAAGTCATTGCCCCCCTAAAAGTAATAACTTCGTTTTGAATATATCATGAACTTTACTGCTAGATTAAATCGAATTAAAGAGTCACTAACCATTGGAATGGCTAAAAAGGCCAGAGAACTGAAAGCTGAGGGTAAAGATGTAATCAGTTTGAGTTTGGGTGAACCTGATTTTGACACCCCTCAACACGTCAAAGATGCAGCAATCCGAGCCATTGATGCAGGTAAAACAAAATATACCCCCGTTGGTGGAATTCCAGAATTGAAATCGGCCATTTGTAATAAGTTTTTAAGAGATTACAACATGGAAGTGGCTCCTTCAAATGTGATGGTAAGCACAGGTGCTAAACAATGCATCATGAATGCCATTTTAAGTATAGTAGATCACAATCAAGAAGTCATTATACCCTTACCCTATTGGGTGAGTTATTCGGAAATGGTCAATTTTGCAGGAGGTAAATGCGTCTTTATACCGTCTAAATTTGAAGATGGCTTTGCCATAGACCTTGAAGCACTTGAGCGTTCTATAAGCGATAAAACACGAGTAATCTTATTTTCTAGCCCATGTAATCCATCAGGTAGTTCGCTGTCTCATGACCAACTTCAGCAAATAGCTAATATCGTAAAAAAACATCCTCATGTCACCGTCATATCAGATGAAATTTATGAGCATATCAATTTTGAAGGAGAGCATACTAGCATATCTCAATTTGACGGAATCAAAGATCAACTCATCATCGTGAATGGTGTTTCAAAAGGCTTTGCCATGACTGGTTGGAGAATTGGATACATGGTTGGGCCAAAATCGATTATTGCAGCATGTGATAAACTACAGGGTCAATTTACATCAGGTGCCAATAGCATTGCACAATGGGCTGCTGCAGAGGCAATTAATGGAGACATGAAACCTACTCAACACATGGTTGATACATTCCGAGGAAGAAGAGACCTGATTGTTGAATTGCTCAGTGAAATACCAGGTATCGAAACAGACACGCCCAAAGGTGCTTTTTATTTATTCCCAAAGGTGAGTGCACTCTACGGAAAAGAATTTGGAGGTAGAACCATCAACGATAGTCTTGACTTCTGCGATTATATTCTCAACACCGCGTTAGTAAGTCTAGTTCCTGGTGTTGCCTTTGGTATGGACGAGCATGTACGAATCAGTTATGCCAGTAGCGAAGAAGAATTGAGAGAGGCTATGGCAAGAATCAAAGCGGCATTAACTTGAGTAATTTAAAGACCATATTTAATCAATGGAACTCAACCACCGCATTAATTGTCGGTGATAGTATGATTGATGCCTATTTCTATGGCTCAAGTACCCGAAATAGCCCTGAAGCTCCAGTACCTATCATCAACCTAGAAAAAAAAGAACAACGACTAGGCGGTGCAGCAAATGTGGCATTGAACATCAAAGCCTTGGGAGCTAAACCCATTTTATGTAGCATTGTCGGGCCAGATAACAATGGAGTCCAACTCCAGTCATTACTTGAAAAAGAATCCTTATCAACCAAAGGTATTGTTGTGGATGAGTCTCGGTGTACAACCGTTAAAACTAGGGTTATTGGCAACAACCAACACTACCTGCGTATTGATGAAGAAGAAACAGGATTGATTAACCAGAATATTAAGAATCAACTATTTGCCACCATCGGCTCACTTATTCAGACGGCTGATGTGTTGATTTTTCAGGACTACAACAAGGGGGTGTTGAGTCCTAATTTAATAAAAATTGTTACTCAATTGTGCAACGATTCCAATGTTCCGATTGTGGTGGACCCCAAGCATGACCAGTTTTTTGATTATCAAAACTGCACCCTATTCAAGCCCAACAGAAAAGAAATTGCAGAGGCATATCAAATGCAAGAAGACGAAATCAGTGACATTGAAACGTGGGCCAAAAGATTGAGATCAGACCTTAACGCCAAAAATGTAATGACTACCCTATCAGAGGATGGTCTTTTGATAGTCAACGAACAAGAATACCATCACTTGCCGGCTCATCATAGAAACATATTGGATGTCAGTGGAGCTGGAGACTCCGTATTGAGTGTGGCAGCTCTGTGTGTAGCATTAGACTTACCCAACCCAACCATTGCAGGACTTGCCAACCTTGCTGGTGGATTAGTATGCGAAAAAATTGGAGTAGTGCCTATTGACAAAGCCCAGTTGTTTGATGAGGCTGCGAAACTTGAAAAAGTTTAGTTCTACTCCTCCAACAAATCCGGTCTACGATCTTTGGTAATTTTGAGTGCTTCAGCATCTCGCCATTCAGCAATCTTCGCAAAATGACCACTTTGCAATACTTCTGGCACTTTCATTCCTAGGTATACTGCTGGTCTAGTGTAAACCGGTGGGGCTAACATGTTGTCTTGAAAACTATCGGTCAGTGCCGATTCCTCATCCGAAATCACGCCTGGAATCAATCGACAAATGGAATCTGCCAGAATCGCTGCTGCTAGTTCTCCCCCACTTAATACATAATCACCAATGCTAATTTCCTTGGTAATCAAGTGGTCTCTGATACGTTGATCGATGCCCTTGTAATGCCCACAAAGAATGATGATGTTCTTTTTAAGTGATAATTGATTGGCACTTGCTTGGTTATACACCTCACCGTCCGGACACATATAGATAATCTCGTCATAGGCTCGTTCAGATTGGAGCTTTTCTATACAATCAAATACAGGTTCACAACGAATGACCATACCTGCACCTCCACCATATACAGTATCATCAACTTGGCGGTATTTGCCCAAACCATACTCTTTCAAATCATGCAATACAATTTCCAAAATTCCTTTGTCTTTTGCACGTTGCACAATGCTATGATTCAGAGGACTTTCCATTAGTTTTGGTTGGACCGAGATGATATCTATACGATAGGCCATATCTACAAATCTAAAAGACCATCGGGAAGATTCAGCCAAATTTCTTGGTTTTCTTGTGAGATATAATCAATAAAATCATCTACAAGCGGAATGTATTTCTCTTCTCCTTGATAGGATACAGTCAACATAAGTTGCTGAGGCAACTCTTGCACATCCAAAACTTGACCGATGGTTCCTTTTTTTGAATCGATTAATTCATAACCGATAAAAGATAATTCTGAGTCTTCAGACAAAAGTTCTTGGTTTGTAAATACGGATGAACCCACCATATCTTGGGCTTTTTCATAGGTATCGATAAACTCCAATTGAACAACGGGAGCCTCACTTTTGCCTTTCACATTGAGTAATTTGTAGGGTATAAATTGCCCTTGTAACTGAACAAAAACAAAATCGTCCCGTTTGAGCGGGACGATTGTACGTTCTAATGTGATATGGACATCACCTTTGTAGCCATGCGGACGACTGACATATCCAAAAG
>JAKMFK010000226.1 GCA_022425465.1 Bacteroidia bacterium
GTACACCACTCCACATTGAGATTGTGAATGATGATTATTTGAGACAGAATCTAGGTGGTAGTTTGATGAAATCATTAGAAAGACTTCCTGGTTTATCTACGATTGATATTGGTTCTGGACAATCAAAGCCGGTTATTCGGGGCTTGGGTTTCAATCGAGTAGTGGTAGTCGAAAACAACATTAAACATGAGGCTCAACAATGGGGGGCAGACCACGGACTTGAAATCGATCAATATGCAATTGACAATATAGAAATTATCAAAGGTCCTGCGTCGTTGATGTATGGATCTGAGGCGATTGGGGGTATCATTGATTTAAAAAATAAAAATTTACCTGAACAATATTTATTTGGAGGATCAATTGATCTATCCGGAAAAACCAATAATGATTTTGTAGGAAGCTCAGTTTCATTATACACTCGAAAAAAACATTTTTTTGCCACAGCAAGAGCCACTATATTAGATTATGGTGACTATAGAGTACCAACAGACACGGTTGCGATTCATTCATATAATGTTCAACTCCACAATAATCAATTAAGGAATACAGCGGGTAAAGAACAAAACATTCATGCCTCTTTTGGTATGGTCAAAGATCAGTTTCGAAGCATATTTAATGTGAGTAATGTGCATACAAAATATGGCTTTTTTGCAAATGCTCACGGCCTAGAACCTCGAAATGTTAATCGAAATATACATGATCGTTCAAGTAGAGATATCCTTTATCCCTATCAAGATGTAAACCATTTTAAGATAATCAACAGAACCAGTTACAAATCAGAAAAATTGCGATTTGAAACGGACTTGGGTTATCAACGAAATTTTAGACAGGAATGGAGTCAATATTCTCAGCACGGTTATATGCCTGCTGTTTTTCCAGAGTCCATCGATTTTAATCCAGAGCTTGAACGTCAATTTGAAAAAGACATTTATTCGGCCAATGCAAAATTCTTTTACAGTGCATCCGATAAAACTCAAGTTAATACGGGAATTAATGGAGAGTATAAAGAAAATAGAATTGATGGTCGTGGATTTATTATTCCTGCATTCCAAAATTTAAACCTTGGAAGTTTTGTAGTTGCTAAACATTCGTATTCGGAGAAGAGTATTCTTCAATTGGGTGTCCGATATGATTATGGACAGTTAAGTGTGAGCCGTTATCGAGATTGGTTTGAATCACCATCATTCAAGAATGGAGATACGTTAATGACTAATTTACAAAGGGCAGCAGCTATAGATCGTAACTTTTCCAATTTTACATGGTCTATAGGTTATAATTATAATCCACAAAAATGGTCGTATAAAGTGAATATTGGTAAAAGCTTTAGAATGCCTATTGCTAAAGAATTAGCAGCAAGTGGTGTAAACTACCATCGCTTCAGCTACGAAGTTGGAAATGCAGATTTATCACCAGAGATTTCATATCAGTTGGACGCGGGAATTGAGTATAATTCAACAAAATTTGCAATTGGGGCATCTCCCTTTTTCAATTATTTTTCAAATTACATCTATTTGAACCCTACATCACGATATGATCGGCTATATGGGTTTGGAAATCAAGTTTTTGAGTATACAGAAAGTGAAATTTTAAGATATGGAGGCGAATTGCATGCTCATTATGAAGCGACAAAGAGTCTTCGTTTTGGTTTCATAGGAGAGTATGTTTATGCAGAACAATTATCGGGTGCAAAAAAGGGATATACATTACCATTTTCACCACCAGCTTCAGCCATTTTCAATGTAAAATATCAAAAATCCTACCTCAAGTCAATGAATAATGCATACGTATCATTGGATTACAAACTAACAGCTGCACAAAACAAAATTGTACCTCCAGAGGTAGTCACAGATGGTTACCAAGTTGTCAACTTGAGTATTGGAGCTGATTTAAAGGTGAACAACCAACAAGTGGGCATTGCATTGCAAGTGCAAAATGTATTTGATGCAAACTTTTTTAACCATACGAGTTATTACAGGTTAATTAATGTGCCTGAACCTGGAAGAAATTTTATCATTAATCTATCTATACCCTTTATGGGGAATTTAAAACACAACTAATTTTTTAACATAATTAATATATAAACAACATGAATTACAAATTCAAAACAACCGTATTTTTTTCGCTATTACTTCAATGGCTATTCTATCATCTTGTAATGATGACGAGCAAGAACCTGCACCAGAGACAGCAGCTCCTGTAATTTCAGGACTTGAGATAGGAGAAGGTAACTTGATGGAGTGTGAGCCAGGTGGTGAACTACACATGGATGCTGAGATTACTGCAGAAGGAAAGATTGACAAAATCACTGTAGATTTACATCCAGAAGGTGGATCTGGAGATGACATTGAGGCTGAGTATACTGATTATTCAGGTCTTTTAAATGCTGATTTCCATAAAGATTTAGAGATCCCATCTACCACTGAACTTGGTGATTATCATTTCCATCTGACAGTGACTGATCAAACAGGTAAATCAACTAGCGTTGAAGCAGAGGTTCAAGTTCACTAATTCGTTTAACAAGAAAACAATAATTAGTTGAAATTTTAAAAATAAGTTCACTGTGGCAATTGCCGCAGTGAACTTAGTATTTTTACCTTAATATAAACAATGAATACATCAAAAATTATAATATTATTAGTTGTTATATCAATCTTATTAAATGCTTGTCAAGACGACGAGAAACCTACGATTGATATTGAAAAGCCATTAATTGATTTGACTATTTTAGACGCTTTTCCCACAAGCTGTGACACACTTTATTTTGATGAGCCCTTTATTGTTAAGGCATTATTGACTGATAATGTTGAGTTGGGTGCATTTAATATTGATATCCATAACAACTTCGATCACCATACGCATTCTACAGAGTTTGAACAATGTACCTTAGGTGCAGTTAAAGCGGCTGTGAATCCTTATGTATATATCCAAGATTATACCCTTCCTGTCACCAATGAATTTACCACTGATGTATCGATGACTATTCCGTCAAGTGATGGAACAGATTTATATGATGAGGGAGATTATCATTTTCAAATTAGGTTGACAGATAAAGAAGGTTGGTCTACAATGAGAGGGTTGAATGTGAAGCTG
>JAKMFK010000235.1 GCA_022425465.1 Bacteroidia bacterium
CTTGAAATGTGGTTGCCTGTAATGGATTACAGAAACAAGTCAATGATTAATAATGCAACAACGTTTGACATAAACAAAACAATCATGAGGTGTTTAGTAAAAAACCTAGCCATGTTTGGGCTTGGTCACTATATATATTCAGGAGAAGATTTACCTGAAGGAGATAATTCACTATCATCACAACCCACAGCACCTAAACCACCAACAAACACTAGAAAGCCCTTAAAATCAGGCACAGACCTTTTTAATAGAGCTATAACAGCACTAGGCAAAGGAGAAACAACTATTGATAAAGTTATCGCTAAATATGAAGTATCAAAAAGCGATGTTCAACTTTTAATGAAGGCTGTAAATGGATAATATTATCGAAACACTTGCTGATGACCATGAATACTATTCAGGCAAGGGAAGGGAATATATATCAAATTCAGATATAAAAGACATTTTAAATGACCCACAAGGGCACAAATATAGGCTGGAGACTGGAACAAGAAGCAAACCAACGGTTGATATGCTTTTTGGAAGATACTTTCATGAAACAATTCTAGAGCCGCACAAAGCAGAAAAGTGGGAATCAGTTGAGATAAAAAACAGAAACACTAATAAATACAGAGAAGCTAAGGAGTTAAACAATGGGGAAGACCTTTTGTTGAGGCATGAAATAGAATTTGCAGAAAAACTTGCTCATAGGATGCTTAACGTTGAAGAAATATTTAATTTAGTAGACTTGCAGGAATCCAAAAAAGAAGTACCCTCACTTGGCATTGTGCTAGATAAAGGAAGGTATGTCTGGAAAGGTAAGGCGGATATTGTAAGCGAAAAACAAAATCTAGTCATTGACATAAAAACAACTGCAAATTACGAAACGTTTAAGACCTCAGCTTATAAGTACAACTATCACACTCAAGCTTTTATTTACAGAGAGCTGTTTGATAAAAATTTTATAATTGTAGGCATTTGTAAGAAGACGATGAAACCTTTTATTTGGGAGCCTAGTGATATTATACTAGAGCAAGCTGAAGAAAAGATAATTCGTGCCGAAGAAATGTTTTACAAATATATAGACCCCAATGGAGCAGGGGAAGATGCTTCACAACATTTAATTAAATACAATTTCTAATGGAAAACAATCCAAAAAACCCCGATTACCCCGATGGAATAATAGTATTCCCTCCAAGAGAAGGTGCTCCTGAATATGCAAGAGGAAAAATCATTATTACTTTAGCAGACTTCTCACAGTATGTTAAAAATAATCCTGATAAGGTCACTGAATATAAATACAGAGACAAAAATGGGAAAGAGCAAACTAAAAAGCAAATAGCTTTTGACTTTAACAAGTCTCAAAAACAAGAAGGACCTCAAGAGTCTTGGTATTGTAAGACTAACGCATGGCAGCCAGAAAAAAAGGCAACTGAACAACAAGCTTCAGGCGATGACGATTTGTTTTAAAACAAAAAGGGGAGATGAAACAACAAACTCCCCTTTTCTACTTAACTAAAAACTAACTAAATCAACTTATATGAAAAAACCAGATGGTTTTAAACGTTACATCCCCACCCTGGAGGATATATATCAAATATATAAAAAATATATTGAACCAATGGACGTTCTAGAAATAACTAGAAAAAGGGATGTGGTAGAAAATAGATTAATGTTTGCAATGCTTTGTCTTAAGTACACAAAAGAAAGCTACGCTAATATAGGTCAATTCATAAAAAAAGACCACAGCACAATAGTTCATTACACAAAACAATTTGATGTTATTATAACTTCCAGCCCTGGTGTTTTTGAAAATTATCTTGATGCGGAGAAGGACATTGTAAACAGCTACCCTTATGCATTAGATATTTTCTTAAACAATCCTCAGAAGCCTGATGTGAAGAAAGCTCACATACTTTATTTAAGAAAAGTTCATGCCTTTAATGTGAAGCTAAACTTTTATAAAAAATTGGTTTATCAGCAAGGAAAAACTATTAAAAAATTAAATATAGAATTGAAAAATGAAAAGCAATTACATTAGTATTAATAGAAAGATACTGGACTGGAGGTGGTACAAAAGACCAAATACTTTCAGGGTGTTTTTGCATATTCTTATCAAAGCAAACTATAAGGACAAAGAGTGGGAGAACATATCAATTAAAAGAGGAAGTTTTATTACTAGCCACGAAAAATTGATGACTGAATTAAACCTTTCTAAAGCAAAAATTAGAACAGCACTTAAGCACCTAATACAAACAAAAGAGATTAGTGTTTTAGCACACACTAAATACACCTTAATAACAGTAAACAAGTACGATAGCTATCAATTCGTTAATGACAATAGCACACAAACAACACACAAACAACAATCAAATAACAATCAAATAACAACTACTAATAATATAAATAATATAAATAAAGAAAATAATACTATTGCAGGCATTGAAATAATTTACAAAACTTGTGTACAAGACCAAATGTGGATTGAGCAATTATGTATGAGTAATGGTATGAGTATAAAACAAGTTGTTGAGCAGATGAAGAAATTTACTACCTGGCTCAAAGACAAAGATGAAAAGAATGTTAATCAAATGAGATTTAAATCAGGATTTGCAGGGTTTATTAGAAAGTCAAAAGATTATGGCAAGAAAAATAGACATGACGATTTAATATTATAGCACATGGATAAAATAGAATGGAATGAAATTGAAGACCTCGTATCAGGAAAATCAGGACAAATAAAAACTAAATGCCCAGTATGTATTGACAGAAGAACAAACAAGTCAGACAGAAGCTTGAGTGTAAACGTTGCAAAAGGTGTTGCCAAATGTCATTACTGTGAGGCAATAGGGATAAGACCTGATGAGCAGGAGATAAATTATACTCTTCCATCACAAGAGTGGCAAAACAAAACTACTTTTTCAGATAATTTTGTAAAATTTGCAGAGAACAGAAGAATTTCACAGCAGACACTTTTAGATTTAAAAGTTACTCAGGAAAAATATTTTATTCCACAGGTAAACAAAGAAGCAGGATGCTTTGTCTTTAATTACTTTGAGGGCGACAAGATTGTAAATAAGAAGTACAGGGACTCAAAGAAAAACTTTACTCAATCAAAAGATGGCAAACCTATATTCTATAATATAAATTCTATTATAGGTCAAGATTCAGCATACATTGTAGAAGGAGAGTTTGATGTTCTAGCGCTTCATGAGATAGGAGTTAAGAATGTTATATCAGTTCCAAACGGAGCAAACGACAATGACAACTATTGGAAAACCTCAGAAAAGTATTTAGCTGATATTAATAAGTTTTATATATGTACCGACAACGATGAGAAGGGTGAGATATTAGCAGATAAGATTGCTCATAGACTTGGACGGTATAGATGCGAAAGAGTAAAGTTTAAAAACAAAGATGCAAATGGAGACCTTATAGACGGAGGAAAAATTGAATTAGAAAATTCACTATCATCATCCACCAGGTACCCTGCAAGCGGAACATTTACTGCTGAAGATATTCAAGATGACATACTAAGCTTACATAAGCATGGAGTTCCCAAAACAGTGTACCCAAAATGTTATTCGTTCGGTAACCTAAAAGATGCTTTTACAACAATGAGAGGTCATTTAACAGTGGTTACAGGAATACCAAGCCATGGTAAAAGTAATTTTGTTGAGTGGTACGTGTTAAACCTCATCAAAGATTACAACATGAAAGCATCTTTTTATTCTCCTGAACACCACCCAATGGCTCTTCACCAATCTACTTTTATTGAAAAGGTGTTTGCTAAAAACTTTTTCTTTAACAATACGGGAAGAAAAAAAGTAAACGAAGAAGAAATAAAAAAATATATAAAATGGTCAAAAGAAAGGATTTACGTAACATATCCTGATGACGATAGACCAACTTGGAAGTGGTTGCTTCAAACTTTTAAAGAGCAAGTTTACTCTTACGGAGTAGATGTTTTTGTAATTGATGCTTTTAATAAGGTTGAAATGACTGGAAACACAAGTGAGTTGTCGCAAATAAGAACTGTATTAACACAACTTACAAACTTTGCACAGCAAAATGATGTGATGATATTTTTAATTGCACACCCAACTAAAATGCAAAAAGATGAGCTAGGCTATTACAAACAACCAGATTTATACAATGTAAGCGGAAGCTCTGATTTTAAAAACATTACACATAATGGGCTATTAGTATACAGATACTTTAAAGATTTCGGAGATTACTCTAAGGATGATGTAGTCATAAAATCATTGAAACAAAAAATGAAATTTCAAGGAGAGACTTTAGCTGAAGAAGTTTTTAGGTATGATTTGCCAAGCGGCAGGTATTTTAGCAAAAGCACTACTCCAAACCATGAAAGCATGATGGATGATAAATACTACAAAGAGCCAAAAATTGATATTGTTTTGACTGAAAAACCATACCTAGATGTAAAGCCTAATAATTGGTATGAAAATGATAAAGACCTCTTTTAAATGCCTAGAAAAATACCTCCGAAACCATGCAATATTGATACGAGTCCAGAGCATTATGAAGCTTTTGGTTGGTGTACTAAAAATGGAATAAAAGTATATCCAAAATGGGTAAAGAATGAATTAAGGGTAGAAATAGATAATTCAAACACTAAAAATCGTTATACCATTTCGAAAGAATCCTATACAAACTGCGAATCACAGCAGGTTACTTGGGATTTGTACATAAAACTTTATGACAAATACAAAAATTTATTATAACTTTATAGTGTTAGACATAAAAATTTTACTTGTCAATGATGAAGGAACTAACAAGGAGAGAAAGAAAAGGCTTAAGAATTGATGTAGACAAATCTGAACTAGAAGATATAGTTTCTTTTGTCTTGGCTAGAAAAGGTTTGAGCAATGAACAAAAAATTGACAGATTGCTTTTTTATGACCACACACTCCACGGAAATCTTGACATCACTAATCATCAAAAAGACAAGAAGAAAGTTATGTTAAGGTCCAGAATTATTTACCGTGCGATAAAAACTCTAGATAAAACACTCGGAGACGTTTTTTTAGCGCATCAAGATGATGCTTAAAAATGCTGACAACCAGAGAATTATTCATAGTAAATATTTTTAATGAGCTACATGATGAACTTGCAGACACATGTGAATCTATGTTGTCTGATGAAAAGGAAGAAGCAAAAACCTCATTAAGAAATTTGTTTGTCAAGGTAGAGCGATTAAAAACACTAACTACTGAAGACGATGAATCATAAAAAAAGAAATCACTTAGAATTTTATAAAAAATGCATGTATTATTGGGACAGAGGTCATACCAATAAGACTGCTATAGCTGAAAAAGCTATTGATGATTTAAACTACGACCTTACAATAGAGCAAGGCAGAAGGTCTTTTTCTAATTACTTAAGCAGAAGAACAATAAAGGAAGAAAACCCTGCTTTAGTTGATGAAGCTGAAAAAGTTGGCATAAATGTTGGAGACGTTCGTCAAGCTTGGTATAAAGGAAAGAATTGGTCAATACAATTTAGACCTGAAACAGAAGGCGTCACATTTGAACAGATGCTTAAAGACCATATTGAATCTGTAGAAAACCACACTTTTTCATATGATATTATTAGAACAGAAAAAACTACTGGCGATAGTCATCTTCTTGTCGTTGACCCTGCTGACATACATGTGGGAAAATTGGCGAAGGCTATGGAGACGGGCGAAGAATATAATTCAGAGATTGCTGTACAAAGAGTCCACGATGGAGTAGCTGGAATTTTACAAAAAGCTGAAGGTTTTAACATAGAAAAGATATTGTTTGTTGCTGGTAATGATGTTTTACACATTGACACCCCAGACAGAAAAACTAGGAACGGTACTCCACAGGACACTGATGGTATGTGGTACGAAAATTTCTTAAAGGCAAAAGAAATGTACATAACAGTAATAGATAGACTTCTTCTAAAAGCTGATGTTCATTTCATGTTTAACCCCTCAAATCATGATTATACTAATGGGTTTTTTCTAGCAGATAGTATTACTTCATGGTACAGGGATTGCAAAAACATAACGTTTGACGTTAGTATATCACACAGAAAATATTACATGTACCATAATAATTTAATTGGAACAACACACGGGGACGGTGCTAAGGCTCAAGACTTGCCAATATTAATGGCTACAGAAGCTAAAAAAGAATGGGCTGATTCTATTCATAGATACATATACACTCATCACGTCCATCATAAAACAGCAAAAGACCACCCAGGTGTTACCATAGAATCCCTTCGTTCTCCTAGTGGAGCTGATTCGTGGCATCACATTAAGGGACATCAACATGCAGTTAGAGCTATAGAAGGATTTTTACATCACAAAAATCATGGTCAAGTTGCAAGACTTACTCACATATTTTATTAAATTTGTAAAACACACAGTTAATCATGATGATAAAATACAAAGACCGATTTACTCAAAAGCTTGACTTTACAGGATTTTCTAGAGGCAAGATACATCCCACAGACATTGATGGAATTATAGAAATAGACAACAAATATTTAATAATATTTGAAGTTAAAAAAAAGGGAATGGATGTTCCGACAGGACAGAGACTCCTCCTCCAGAGATTAGCGGACTGCTGGGAAAAAACAAATGGTCCTGCTTTTGTAATTTACTGTGAACACGAAACCAAAACAGAAGAAATAGTTTATTTGCTCAACACTCAAAGAGTAAAGGTATATCACAACAGAAAGTATTACACTTACGAAGAAAAAGATTACGTTGCTGTTTCGGAATCCATACAAAGAATAGTAGAGCAACACAATATTACTAAGCTAAAAGAGGAGCAATAGTATTTGTATCTTTGCTATATGCGAGGGAAATTAATATGGAGCAGGCAACCCCACCCAGATGAAATGGAGGTTGTTGAAGATTACATTAGAAGCTTAATTTATAAAAGAATTGATGTAGCTAATTTTTATATTTATGTAAAATTAGATACAAAAGGCGAAGGCATAGAGATACAAACTTATCCAGAAAATTCAATAGAAGCTTTAGCTAATGAATTAGATTGTTCTAGGAAAGATGCCTTATATTGCGTAGGTAAATTCCCAGGATTTTTACAAGAACTTAGAGGTACGCTGTATTGGAATGATATAAATGATTTAAAGAAGTTTTTAATCACAACAAAAGAGCTTGATAAAGAAGAAAAAACAGTTTATCACACTGCTGTATCCTACGCTGTAAACAAAGACAAAGCTCACAAGGAATTTATACAAATGGGTTTTGATGTTGAATCAATTGAAGATGTAGATGAGATATAAGAGAAGACAGATAACAAGGTCTAAAAAAATAAAAGAAGACAACATACAGTTTGCAAGTAAGCTTGAGCTTCACATGTATCGTGTATTAAAAAAACTAAAAGTACCTTTCACATATGAAGGGCAAACATATGTCATAGTAGATGGCTTTCATTCTGACAATGTATCTTATGAAAAGACAAAGACAAAGAAAGTTCTACACGACAGGGGAGATAAAAAAATACTACCAATAAAATACACTCCAGATTTTGTAGACAAAGAATATCCACCAAGATTTATAATAGAATGTAAAGGGAATCCTAACGAAGCTTTTCCAATGAGATGGAAACTATTTAAGAAGTTTTTGCATGATAGTGAAATTGATGCGCAGCTTTTTATGCCTCGAAATCAAAAAGATTGTGAGCAGGTTGGTGAATTACTCAAAGATATTTTGTAAGTTTGTACTGATTAACAAGATTCATTTTGATAAAATGAACATGTGTGATAAAGCGTCATGATGTAACACCCGTGGCGCTTTTCTTATTTATAAGCGTCTATCCTCAGTTTTATTAAATTATGTAGAGCATCAGAAACCTCGTTGCCTGTGATTCTATAATACATTGCATACAAAGCGTCTAAGTTTTTAGGACTGTGGTCACCCTCTAAATATTTGAAAAGAAGTAACGATTTTATCTCAGTGTTTTTTTCATACACCATATCCACCAATGCTTTTGCAGGAAATCTGTTTTCATCTGTAGAATTATTTATCATTACATTTCTGTAATTATTGTATATATCTCTGTAGCGCTTATATTCTTTTTCTAAATTTTCTGAACGTTTATATTCATCAATCTTTTCTGCTCCGTCAAAGTTAGTTGCATAGCGGTCATAAACGCTTTCAGATGACTTCCAAATGTAATCAACAACTTCATCATCTTCGGCATTTGTTTGAGCAAATTCGTAAAGCTTTTGTCTGACTTTTCCGTCATTGTTTTTTTCAGATATAAAATAATTAAATCGGTCTAAATTTTTTGCCACTTTTGCTGCAACCTCTGGATAATCTCTGTAAGTAGTAACTTTTTGCTCGTAAGTTTTAGAACCTATGCGTCTAAGCTCTAATCTTTTTCCAACCATAACGTTGTCAATGTTACTTTTGCTCATTCCAGAAGCTTCTAAAGCTTTTACTATTTCAGTCTCTTGTAATCCTATTTTTCTAGCTACTTCTATTTGATGCACAATGTTGTTGTTGTGCTCTAACAAGTCCTCTTCGTAATCGACTACAGCATCCATAATATCTTGGTTACTAAGAAGAGTTTGACTCTGAGCTTCATCAAATGCATTGTCATAATAATCTTGAGACAATCTATTTTCTCTTCTTACATAACTCTGTAAAACATTTTCCCAGTTAGACGTTTGTGCTCTAACACCTGCTAATGCTAAAAACTCATCTTCAACTGTATATTTTTTTCCAGTAAATGGATTTATTTCATCTTGACCAAAAGTTCCCGTTGCTCTAGCAAATCTTAATGCATTTCCATATGCTCCTGGTGCAATTTGTGTAAGCCCCCATTTTATTCTTTCTTTTACGTTGTCTCCAGGTACTTTTCTAGGAGCAACGTTAAAGCTTGAGGGGACTTCATAACCTGTTAAAACACCAGTCAAAACATTTGTCGTGAGGTCTGCGCCCAAGAAAGGAGAAAGAAAATCTCCACCAGCGATTAACATTTTATCAGATAGATTTCTGTCGTGTCTGTCTTCAAAAAGTATTTGTAAAGGCTTTTGTATTGAAGCAGAAGGAGCTATAGTATTTATGTCTAAATATTTTATTTCATTCGTATCTTCGTCTTTGCCTAAATAAAGAAATTTTGTGTCTCTATAGTAGTCACTACCCATATCTCTTAATGCTTTGTCTTCTTCATCAGAAATACCAAACATTTGTTTACTAGCTTCTGCAACTCCGTAAGTCAAGGCTGTAGTTCCCAACATGTTTAAAGAATGTTGTATTGCCATTTTTGTTCTTCCCTCTTTAAAATCCTCTGCAATAAACTTTAAATTTTCTTTATGTGCTTTTGTCATTAAATATGGGAATGAAACAAAAGTACCTACAAGAGGGGTTCTTCTAAGGGCTCTTATGTTTTTTGGAAGCTCAGAGTATGTCGGCTGTCCTTTTCTTACTCTAAAAGCAGCTCTTTCTTGAGCTGTCTGTAAATCCATACCGCTGTCTACAAAC
Organism: Bacteroidia bacterium; assembly: GCA_022425465.1. Lineage (GTDB taxonomy): Bacteria > Bacteroidota > Bacteroidia > NS11-12g > UBA9320 > UBA9320. The sequence goes on from JAKMFK010000235.1 coordinate 9,494, forward strand.
TTTTTTGTAGTTGAATAATAAGACATTGCTTTAAAAAAGTCATCACCAAAAGAATATACTTTGACAAACAAATCATTAAACTTTTTAATGTTGCTTTTTGTACTTCCGCTTTTTTGAATCTCTATTTCAGCAGCATATATGTCATTTATAATAGAAACAAGTTCTTGAGAACGACCTCCATCTTGCAACACTCCAAATTCAATAAGTTTTTGTGCTTCATTTAAAACATCTGCTTTGTTTTTTGGGTTTGTCCAAGCTACATTTAAAGCTTTTTTTGCAGATTTCCAATTTGATGGATGAATTATATTTGTTCCATTAAGAGCTGCTATAAAAACTCCAGATATATAGTTTCTCGCTGTTGTAGTTGGAGACAATATTGTTTTTCCATACTTAACTGCAGATTGAAATTTAATCAGATTCTTAAAAGTTTTTACAGGGTCTAACTTTTGCATACCTTGATAAGCATCATATACTTCTTCAGAAACATAAAGCTCCGTCAAAGGTCCAAAAGCGCCAGTACTTAACTCAAGTTTTTTATCGCTTCTACTTGCGGGTTTTGAAGTACCCATCCCTGTTTTAATAAAATAATTTGAAAGCCTATCTTGATATTCTACACCAGCTATATATGAAGAAATTTTCTCCATAGTATTTACGTAATTGTAAATAGGGTCGTTTATTTCTCCTAAAAGCTGTCTAAAAGCATTAGTTAAATTTTTATTTTTCTTTTTAAGAAATGGAGATGATGTTCTTCCTTCTGCTAAACTTCCTATCAATGTAGCTCTGTCGCTTGCAGCAAAAGTATCAACAAGGTATTCGTCTACTAAAGCTTTCGCCTCTTCAATAGAAACGCCTTGGTCTTGTGCTGTTTCATATACGAGCCTGTCATACGAGTCATTAATTGACGCCCTTGCCATAGAGGGGTCGCTTAGAAGTTCGCTTAAATACTTTGTATCTTTAAATGCGCTATATGCTCTGTGTAGATATTGACCTTTATTCGCTTCTAAAGTTTTAATTAAATCCTGCGTTGATTCTTTGTTTGGGGCAATTTTATTAAGTCTATCTATAAGTTTTTGAGTAGCACCATCAATGTTGCTCCTCATTTCATCTAATATAACAGTCATCTCTGGAGAAACTTCAGTGTCATTTCTTCCAGATAAATAATATTGTATAGCATCTCTATAAGCAAGAGCATCTTTTTTGCTCATCTTTTTAGTCTCTGCTCTAAATTGTTCGTTAAATATTGATGAAGTGTTCTCTAACCTAAACTGAAGTGCAGTTACTGCCCTTCTGAAACCTCTAATAATTTCTTCCGTTTTTGTATCAGCTCCTGAGCCGCTATAAAAAGTGTCGTAAAATTGTTGTCTGACCCATTTTTTAGCTTGGTTTAGCTTTATTTGAGTAGAAAATTTATTTTTAACGTTGTCGTCTACAGGTTTTGTAACGTCTACGTTTGCTTCGGGCTTTTGAGGTTTGCCCGCGTCTCTTTTCTTTATGTATTCTTCGTTCCTTTTTTCGCCCTGCTCTGCGATGTAACGAACGCTTTCCCCACTCTTTCCGTACTTAGTGGAATTTTCCCTAACCTGCTGGAGGTTTGTTCGTCTGTCATCTGCGCTAATATATTTTGAGCGGATTCTTTCATATTTTTCGCCATAGCTTATGTTGTATTCAGTTAGTGTCTCTGCAAATGTAGCAATTTTCTTGTTTAAATCTGCATCATTTTTATTATTAAAATCTATAACGGTTATTTCACCCGTGTCTGTGTTCATTGAATAATCTATATTTAGAGCGTCAAGAACCTCTCTTGAATCTTCAAGATTTTCACTATCATCTAAAGTAAATTTGTACTGCGAAGCATCTCCCTCACCTTCTCCTACAACCATACCAGCTATAGTGCTTTCTTGTGTTTCAGGAGTAATAGTGCCAAGAACTGAAGCATATTCTATTGCTTGTTCGTATGATGCGCCTTCTAACACAACTTCGCTTGAAAGCTCTTGCACGTAAGTTCCATCGTCAAGTGTGTAGCCTCCAATAGCATCATGCATGTCAGATACACTAAGCCCCATTGTTTCTGCAAGTTTTTTCGCTTTACTTTTGTATTGCTGATACTCTCTTGTTTTTCTTTTTACTTGAGCATCCTCCACACTAGCAACTTGTCTATCATAGTATGGCGCAGAAAGTACACCTATAGCATCACGCTTTGTTTTATATATTTCTAAAACTTCAGTTATTTCGTTGTTTACTTCATTAAGTCTGTCTTTTGCTGCAGATGTTTTTTTGTTTTCTAAATTTCTTTTTTCAATCTCTAAACGAGATAGTCTTCTTTTTTGCTCATCATCAATGTCCACTCCGTAGGCTTGAGTAATCTCTTCAGATATTTTCATAGCCTGCATTCTTTCGTCTAAAACAGAGGAAACTTCTTCATCATTTTTTACTTGAAAATTTGCAGATTTTAATTGCTCGTCTGTCATAGACTCGACTGTTTCAAGAAACATTTTTTTAGTGGTACGCCCTTTGTTTATTTTATACGAAGGCTTGGAGGCGGCAGCGATTCCAGCACTACCTGCTGTTGTAGATAAAGAACCAATTGGGTCAAGAAATCCCTCTAAAACAACATCTCCACTTTTAAATTTCTCTCCAGATGTAACTTGAGCAAGAGCCTCTCCTGTTGCACCTCCAGCCATATCTAAAGGCGTAACCTTTGCTGTAGCTTCAAGTGTTGGTCTAAGACCTCTTCTTCCATTTCTGAAAACTTTAGCTCCAACAGAAACCCCTATTCCTGATGTCAAACTGCCGACAGCAGCTATAGAAACACCTCTGGCTAAGGCTTTGTTTCTGATTTTACCCATTCTGTCAGGGTCTTCAAGTAACTTTTTTATATCTTCTCTTGTGTATGCCTCACCCAACTCTTCTTCAAAAAAGTTAGCAAAGCTTATCATCATGTCTGTATTAGCTCCAGCAGCCACCATTGCGGCAGGCAAAGCCAAACCAACTCCAACAGCAACACCAGGACCTGTGGCAGCGCCAGCGGCTATAGTTGTTCCTGCAGCAGCTAAACCAATTTGTGCGCTTTCCCAATTTAGCATTGAAGACATGCTTCTAGTAACAGTTTCAAAAGCTCCAGAGGGAGAAGCTCCCATTGCTTTTAATGCAGCAAACGCGTCTCCACCCTCTTGCTGATAAACCTCCATGAATTTTTTACCTTCATCAGACTGTGCGGTGTTTCTCGATTCTTGAAGCTGTTTTAGCATTTTCTCTGCATCTTCAACCTTGTATCCGCTATCAGTCCACATATCATTCATGAAAACTGCAGATGATTCTACAACATCAGCATCTTCAAGTCCACTTCCAAAAGCTCTTGCTTGGTCGTCTATAAAGTCTCCAAATGGTAATGCGTTTATAAAGTCTCCGAATGGTCCTTTTAAATATTGACCGTCAGGGTCTCTTTCAATAGTGGGAACAGTAGAAAAAGGATTTATATTAAATACAGCTCTATACTCAGCAGACTTTTCTTCTTTGAATAAATCCGATGAGACAGTATTTTCCGAAAATTTTAAATCCAAAGCCTCTGAAACCTTCTGGTCGTTCGGGTCTGAATTTTTTTTTTGAAGGTATTTATCTTCAAAGGTTTCCATGTCATATTTGACAAAACCTTTGTTAGTTAAAGCCGTGTGAACTTTTGTGCGATAGTTTTCGTTTTCTGAAAACAAACCCTTGAATCGAGTAAGCTCCATTCTGTTTGCGTCAACTAAACCATCCCTGACAAGATTGCTATATAGTTTTTCTAATTCATTCATAATCTTAGTAGTCACTGTTTTCTGCTGATAAATCATCTTGAGCAACCTCTATTCCAGTTTCCTCATCTACCATAGTATTAAGCTTTAACATTTCTTGATACTCTTCTACAGGAAATCCAAACGTTCTTTGTAATTCACCTATAGCGCTTTCGTTAGACATAGGGTCTACTACTTTATGGAAGTTTACTCTGTTTCCACCC
>JAKMFK010000238.1 GCA_022425465.1 Bacteroidia bacterium
ACCCAATATTACTTCGTTTGCAAAAGATGCAGTACAATTTAATAATGCTTTTGTGAACATTCCCACTTGTGGTGCCTCAAGGGCAAGTATCCTTACAGGTATTAGACCAACAAGAGAATATTATAAGAAGTATTACACTTCTATTGATGAGGATATGCCACAAGCCATAACCATTACGGAATTGTTACAAGCCAAGGGCTATACTACGATTAGCAATGGAAAGGTTTCGCATAACAAATCAGATAAAGCTTCTACTTGGGATGATTTATGGCGACCTGGGTCAACAACCCCAAAAGATTATCTTTTGGAAGAAAATATCGAATCTAGCAAGCTTCCACATAAAAACAACCATATGCCTTACGAAAAGGCCAACGTTGATGATCTTGCGTATAAGGATGGGAAAATTGCTGCAAAGACAATCAGAGATTTAAAGAAATTAAAAGCGCAAAAAGAATCATTTTTTCTAGTCGCAGGTTTTTTAAAGCCCCATCTCCCATTTAATGCTCCTGCAAAATATTGGGAAATGTATGACAAAGAAAAGATCACACCGCCAATTAATAACAAATTTCCAGCAACCGCATATGAGGGCGCGGGGAATTGGTACGAGCTCGCCAGATACAAAGGAGTCCAACAAGGTTATTCAGATAATCCATCATTGAATGCAAAGACATTTACCATGGATGCAGAAATGACTACCAATCTAATTCATGGTTATTATGCATGTGTGAGTTACATCGATCAACAAATCGGAAACGTTTTACAAGCCCTTGAAGACCTTGATCTTTCCGAAGATACGATTGTAATCATAACGAGTGATCACGGGTTTAGTTTGTCTGAGCACAACAGATGGTCTAAGCATAATTTATTCAAGGTGGAAAACCAGGTCCCTTTGTTTATAAGGGTTCCAGGTCTTTCAAATTCAGGAAAGTCTGATAGTTTTGTTGAACTCATCGATTTGTACCCTACGATTTGTGATTTGTTGGGATTAGAAAAACCAGATCAGTTGGAGGGTATGTCCTTAGTTGAAAACATAAAAAATCCAAATTTAATTTCTAAAACAAACGCATACTCGCGCTACACAAATGGTGATATGTATATCTCAGATAATTATGCCTACTCTGAGTGGAAGTATTCTGAGGAAGGCAAAATCATAGGCAGAATGCTTTATGATATGAAAAATGACCCCTTTCAGATGGAAAACTTATCGCATCTTGAAAAATACGAGGCCCTTATGGACAGCTTGAGTAATAATATCAAATCAAAGAAAATTCACTAAAATGAAAAAATATATAGGCGCATTATTTTTGATTTACAGTTCATTTGTACTTGCACAGGATAAAAGACCAAACATATTATTTATCATGTCTGATGATCACGCCTATCAAGCGATTAGTGCATACAACGACAAGTTAATTCATACCCCTAATATCGATAAGATCGCTAAGGAAGGGATTTTATTTTCAAACGCTAGTGTAACCAATTCCATTTGTGCTCCATCCAGAGCAACGATTTTAACAGGAAAGTTTAGTCATATCAATGGAAAAGTCGATAATATTTTCCCTTTTGATACGACCCAAATGACTTTTCCCCAATTGTTTCAGAAAGCAGGATACCAAACGGCAATGTTTGGTAAACTTCACTTTGGAAACAACCCAAAAGGGTTTGATGACTTCTTAATTTTACCTGGACAAGGTCACTATATCAATCCCAAATTCATAGGAAAGGAAAAAGACACCATAATTACGGGCTATGTGACAGATGTTATCACAGACTTAACTTTGAACTGGTTTGAGGAAAAAAGAGATACATCCAAGCCCTTTTTAATGATGTATCTACACAAAGCACCACACAGAGCTTGGTGGCCAAGTCCTGAAAAATTCGAGGAATTTTACCAAAAAGAATTTCCACTACCAGAAACGCTTTTTGATGATTACTCAAACAGAGCTTCAGCTGCTTCAACTGCTGAAATGAATATTTTTGAGCATATGCATTTGATGCAGGACAATAAGGTCTATCCAAAAACAATACAGCAAATGGGAGATTTGGTCAAAGACATCACGTATACTGGAGAGAGTAGAAAAATAAAAAAAGCAGGCGCAGGTGAATTTATAAGACCATTTAGACGAGCAAATAAGCGACAAGAAGAGCAATACAGAAAAACATTGGATAAAATAAGTGCCGATTTTAAAGATAAATGGCCAACCATGTCTGACAAGGAAAAAACCATTTGGAAATACCAGCGGTACATGCAAGATTATCTCGCAACGATTTCATCGGTAGATGATAATGTTGGTCGGGTGTTAGATTATCTGAAGGAAAACAACTTGGATGACAATACGATTGTTGTGTACACCTCTGATCAAGGGTTTTACTTAGGGGAACATGGTTGGTTTGATAAAAGGTTTATTTATAACGAATCCTTTAAAACCCCACTACTTATCCGCTGGCCCAATAAAATAAGACCAGGAATAACAAATGATGAAATGGTACAAAATTTAGATTTTGCACAAACATTTTTGGACGCAGCAAGCATAAAGGCACCCAACGATATGCAGGGTGAGAGTTTACTTCCTTTGCTTTTTGAGGTCATAAAAAATGGTCACGAGAAGCTGTGTACTATCACTACTATGAATACCCGTCTGTTCACATG
>JAKMFK010000256.1 GCA_022425465.1 Bacteroidia bacterium
TAAGTGTTCCCTCTTAGATGCAATCCTAAAGACTGTTGATTCAATTGCTAAAAGTTTATTGTTTTCTTCTTAAAATTTCTATTTCAAAATCTCTAACATCTTGTACAGCACCTCTTTCTTTAATTAGTAGCCAAACACCCACAACCAATTCCATTTAAATTCATTTTGTCCCTATATGATGACTCTATTGGGTATGAAGCCAAGAAGTTAAAAACCAGAAAAACAGTAAAGGAATTAAATGATCAACTTGAGAAAAAGTTTGATTTAAAGAATCCTTTAGAAGTCAGAAGAAAACCCTCAGATAAAAGACAGTATGAGGTTTTTATCAATGAAAAATAGTTCTGCTGTAACTTAGTTTTCGATTATAAATTAGATATATAGGCAGCATTATTGATGTAAAGAAACTGATCAGTAAATTACATCGTCCTATTAATGTTATTATACCGATCAGCTCTTTTGTCTATTCTCCTTTACTTGTTATTATTTCTATTTTTTAATTGTTCTCTTAATTCGTCTGCTAATTCCTGTTTTCCTGTGATTCCGAGATATGCTTTCAAAACATTTTCGTCCCGATGACCGCTAACTGAAAGAATCAATCTTACTGGTACATCGTTATTCCACATTTCTGAAATTTTAGTCCTTCTTATATCGTGGCTACTTATATACTTCCACTTTTCACCGCAGACTTTTTCTACTCTATTCCTGCCAATTCTGACATTCCCATCAACTATTTCGTTGATCCCTGCCAACCGGCATAAAGTTTTCAAATGCCTATTGTAAACTGAGTGAGCTATTGGGCGAAATAAACCTGTTTTAATAACCTCTAAAACACTTTCATCAACTATTGGAATAATGTGCTTCTTCTTAGTTTTGTGGGCAGTATAATGGCAGGAAATTTGGCCTTTATTATTAAGGGTAAAATAACTTCCTTGCAAAGGTTCCCAAATCCATTTTCCTTTTAATTTATGTCCCAACAAGTCTCTAATCCTTGTGGCAGTTCCATACTGAATGATTAATGCTCTACGGGCATTTTCCAAACCTTCACTTAGGTCTTTTAGTTGAATGATTGACTGCATTTGGTGCGTAGTTAAAAATAGTATTTGGTCTGCCTCTTTTTTTTCTGCTCTTGGCTTTTTTAACCCCCTGAAAAACCCTGAGACTCCCTTAACACCATTCTCTACCGCAAAACTTGCAATTCGTTTGAGATAGGAGACCCTCTTGTTAATAGTAGTTGGAGAAAATCCCTGTTGATTCATCCAAACAACAAACTCATTTAAAGCTGCCATTTCAACGTTTTGTAAAGTCATAACCTTGAACTCATTTCTGCTGTATATCCACTTAGCCAATAATTTCCTGAATGATCTATACTGTTTGATCGTTTCTGAGGAAAAACCAATCCCTCCGTTCTTATTTACTAAGTGCGGCATCTGATCTATGTAATAGTCTAAGTAATCAAGTAATGGTGTTTGTTCCTGTTGAATAACCTCATCAGAAAAAGCACCGTATATGACTTTTGATAAATCAGACTTCCCCAAGTGAGATGTCCCTTCACTGATGTCAGAGAACTTACTTTTGATCCGTAGTAAAGTCCTGTTTTTATCCTCAAATTCCTTATCAATTTTTCTAACCTCCTGCTTTTTTGGATTCCAATTATCAGGCTGACAAAAAACTCCTGTGGCTTGTGAAAGAAACTTACGTTTTCCTCCAAGCACTTTTGTCCAAGTATGAGCGATAATATTGGTTTCTTCGTTAGTGAAATCACCTGCCTTATCCCGCTTGGGATATATTCTAAAACTTAAACTCATAACAAGTTATTTTCTACCTCAGTTGCATAATCATTCTCAATTTTATCCCCTGAACCAAATGTGTAGGATACAAAACTTTCTTCACCCTCAAAACACATCCAAGAGTCATTATTGGGACTGAAATAATACTTATCAGGCACAACTTCTTTTAAAGACCATAATGCATCTTCTGCATCTGAACCTTCATAAACGGGAATGTTTTTAAAAGTTAAAAGACTTCCGTCATCAGAGCGTAGTATATTAAAATTAACTCTTTCTTTAATCTGTAATTTGGAGTCGCTACTGTTATTCACGCCATCCAATTTTTGTAATGATAAATTCATATCTCAAAATTGATAAAAGCGTGTTGTGTATTCACAACAGATTCACCCGTGAAATCCCGTGAAATCCTATGAAATTGGTTTTACCGGAAAATCTGGATATCAGTTAGCCCCTGTAATGCTTGACTTTATGCGATTTATTTTTTTTACTACATTTACCATTTGATTCCTTCACCCGCACTCTAAAAACCTCAACAGTAGTTGGGGTTTTTTTATTTCCCAGCTTATTTTTTTACAAAAACACTATTTCCCAAGTCTTTAGTCAGAGAACTCTAATCTATACTAAATCATTTTAAATTAGTATTTTAACAAATGAATAAAAACAAAGAATTAGAATTCAATAAATAAGTTCTAAAATGATTCGACTGGTTAATTTCGCTATTGTAGGAGTCTGTTTTATA
>JAKMFK010000257.1 GCA_022425465.1 Bacteroidia bacterium
ATCCATTTTGTTGTCTGGGTGTTCATCTAATGACGAAGACCTATCATCTCCTGAAGGCGGAGATCAAAGTCCTAATCCCAATCAGTATGTATTAACAGTAACTGCTGGAGAAGGTGGTTCGGTTTCAGCCCAAGGTGGTACTTATGACGAAGGAACTGAGATCACAGTTACAGCAACTCCAGATAATAATTTTATTTTTTCTTCTTGGGAAGGTAATAGCTCAAATGAAAGTACAATTACAGTTACAATGAATTCTAACATAACGCTAAAGGCTTTATTTGAATTTGACTGTGATAGTGTAAAACTACCCCTACTCGACTACTCTAGACCTTCATATTTCAACTTTCAAATAATTCAAACGGAACAACATTTTAATTTACCCTACCCAATTTATAATCATGTTTGGAACAGTTACGGTAGTACCGCCATATCTCTAGATTACAATAGAGATGGTTATATAGATTACGTATACTTTGAAAATGATTATTCCAACGAGAACAACAGACAACTGATTCAGTTTTATAAGGGAGATTGTGACGGTAACTTAATCAAAGATGAGGTTAATTCTGACAAGTTTTATGGTCTTGTACATGGTAGGAAAGTTTTATTGGGAGATTATAATGGGGATTCCTTAGTTGATATTTTATATCTCGGACATGGATGGGATAGACCCCCTTTTCCAGGCGAATATCCAATTATTCTATTCAATAGTGATTCTGGTGAATTTACAGAAAGTAGGTTGACACAGTTTACCTCATTTCATCATGGGGGAGCTAGTGGCGATTTTGATAATGATGGTGATCTAGATATAATTACATCAACAACTGGTAATGACACAAACCCTCATAGTATTATGTATTTACAAAACGATGGAGCAGGGAACTTTAGTCAATATGAGAATTTAGGTCCTTTTACAAATAATAGAAACCCGAATTATAATAATCTAGAAATGTATGATTTGAATAAAGACGGCAATCTTGATTTAGTCCTTTTGAATTGGGATAAGGATGACTGGAATGATAATGAAGTAAATGAATATTCATCAATAGTAATAATCGGAAATAATAGTGGGTTTCAAGGTAAAATTTATCGTTTACCCAGAGTTGAAGGTTGGGAAATAGCTTATGATGCTGATTTTTTTGACTTTGATGGGGATAATATTGATGAAATAATTATTACAAGAGCTAAAAACGGTAAGGGAGACCTTGGTTATTATATCCAAATTCTTCAGTTAGTTGACAACGATTATATAGATAAAACAGACACATTTATTGATACATTTTATTCAAATGATAAAATGTGGATAAGCTATATAGAACTAAGGGATTATGATAATGATGGTGTGATTGAATTGAGGAATAATATACCTTTAGAACTCCAGTTATTTCTTCAAGAGTCTGGATCAATTCAAGAAGAACCATATTACATGGATGAGTGGGAGTTGATAGGGGGTAAACTCATTAAAGTGAATTAATTTTAATCTGAATTAAATACGAGTATATTTTATTTTCTAACTATGTACATATAGATTGACTTATGCTGCAACTTTGAAGAATAGGGGGAGCAGGTAGTAACCGCTACATCACACATTAACCTTCAAGCCCTTCTCTGTTGAGGAGGGTTTTTTCTTTCCATATAAGCGAAAACTCTTTTCAGCTAAATAGACTACATAAATATACGAAAAACATCAAAATTGGCAGTTGTCAGACAGTTAAATTTTGTCTTACGTAAAACAAATATTCCCTGTTGTAAGTGACCAAGTTTTATTAAATCAACTGAAAACTGGCAATAAAAACCCGAAAAAGTCACCCTGAAAGCTTTATAAACCTACTCCCCCCCTCGCTATCAAAATAAATCTCTCACTTCTCTATGTGGCCGTATTAAACAGGCATAGGTCAATAAAAAATTAAACTTTATAAGATCTATTCAATAATAATTTTATTGACAAATTCATTGTTATTTGAGTGAATTTTTATTAAATAAACCCCTTTGTTAAAATCTGAAACATCGATGGAGTTTGTGTTTTTAATCGATTTTATTAGAGAACCTGTCATAGAATAAATTTTAATTTGATTTACATAATTATTTATTCTAATTGTGCTGTGAGCAGGATTAGGGTATAATTTAAATGAAGGTATATTTTCGTTTTTAATAGAAGCTGTAGGCTCAGTAATTAGTACATTTCCTAATTGAACTTCATCTTGAGGATTAGCAGCAGGACCATTGACAACAAATCCGTATTGAATATTAGAGCCAAGACTTAAGTCGTCAGAAGATACTTCAATCGAAAAAGGTCCAATTTCAGTAAGCTCATATGATTTACTGTAAACAACATCCCAGGTTAGATTAAATACTTTAACGAATGCTTCAACATAGTATTGATTATCAATTGTGAAAGATTCTACCATACCACTATAGGCCAAGTTTTTACCTATTAAAGAATTATCAGTAACAAAAGTACTTGCTTCAAGGCTTTCAAAATTACACTCACCACTCTCATTAAACCAATAGCTATTATTCAGCTCATTTGTGTAAATACTAAAATTTGGTTGTAAAGTAATAGAGTTATTTGAAATTGTGGATTTTAAATCATTTACACCCCAATTATCACCATTTCCTCCTTCACCGTACCAAGTCATATACCCGCTCCAATCATTAGGATCGGCAGTAAACGGAGTTATAGCATTTAATTCTGACTGGTTAGGATGATCAACAGCAACAACTGCTCCTAATGCATTTTCATCACTTGGGTTTGCTGCAGGGCCACGAAGAATAAATCCATATTGAATATTAGGTCCTAAGCTCATATTTGAAGCTACAGCCGAAACATTAAAACTTCCTGTGTCAGTAATATCGACTAGGTTTTCAAAAACAGTATTCCAGTTTTGGTCAAATACTTTTATAAAAGCTTTTACATTATAGTTGTCAGAAATTGAAAACGATGAAATATAGCCACTAAAAACCAAATTATCGCCGTATAATGAATTATTGGTAACAAAAGTACTTGCTTCAAGGCTTTCAAAATTACACTCACCACTCTCATTAAACCAATAGCTATTATTCAGCTCATTTGTGTAA
>JAKMFK010000258.1 GCA_022425465.1 Bacteroidia bacterium
GAGTATCCTTGACAATGTATATCTGAACTTTACCTTGTATTGCTAATTCTTTATTATCAGAATTTAACACACTAACCCTACAAGAAACTACTTTTTCTTTTACTTTGGGTTGATCAATGACTTTTACCTTATACCACTTTGATGAAAGATGATTAGAAATATGATTGCTATAGTTTTTGTCAATAAAAAAATGAGTATGTAAAATACCTAATATAAAAATTAGACAAAAAGTCAAAAAAGACCCAACTTTAATTAATGTAAAATTTATTTTACTATTTAAACTGAAATGAATAATTAGTGTTGTTGATAGAGTTAACCCAATAAAGAAAATTACCCACCAAAAAGGAATTAAATTATTTGTCGCAACAAGTATTCCTAAAATAAACGGAATAAGATATTTAAGAAGCGAGATATGCTTCCATGAATTCACTAAGAGTTAGAGTTAAACATATTTTCTATAAATTAACGCCTTAAGTTCATCTTTTAATTCTTCTTGATCCCAATTCCTCTCAGTTTTATATGCTTTATAAATTTTAAACGCTTCATCACGATTAGATACACCGTCTATTTCTGAAATGAACGAATTGTAATCGGACTTGTCTCCATCAAAAAAAACATTTTGAAACTCAAATCGCTTTGCTATTGACATTCCTTTGGCTATGCTCGAAATTGGTTTGTTGCTATATTTCTCGAATAATGAGAGCATTTCATCATTATCATTTTTAGAAAGGTTAACTTTTATTTTCTCTTTTTTCTTCTCAACCTTTTCTTGAATGGAAGTTTTACTCTTTTGATTAGTTTTTTCTTCTTTTTCAACAACTTTATTTTCTGAAGGCTTAAGCTTTCCTTTTAAGGCTAATCCATTAACCTCGTCATAAAGATCTATACAATGTTTTCTAAATACATCAATATCTAGTTGTGACAACTTTTCTGCATGTAGACTCAGTCTACTGTTATGTATACTTAACATAGCTAGAAGCTCATCAATTCTGTTATGTATTTTATCTCTACTCATTTCCATTAATTTTCTACGAATAAAATCAAATATTATTACATTCGACACTTCGTAATTAACAGGGTATGTACACTAAACCAAAAAATAACACTGGATGGATAGAAGTGATTTGTGGTTCCATGTTTTCTGGAAAAACAGAAGAGCTTATTCGAAGAATAAAGCGTGCTAAAATTGCAAATCAAAAAGTACACATCTTTAAGCCTGAGATGGAGGTAAGGTATCATAAAGAAAAAATTGTTTCTCATGATGACAACAAAATAGATTCTACACCAATTAGTGACCCAAATAAGATTTTACATTTGGTCGATCAAGTAGATGTAGTAGGTATAGATGAGGCACAATTTTTTAATCTTGATTTAGCTTCAGTCTGTAATCAACTAGCAAATGAGAATAAGCGTGTTATTATTGCTGGATTAGATATGGATTTTTTAGGGAATCCTTTTGGTATAATGCCTAAACTTATGGCTATGGCGGAGCTCGTAACCAAAGTTCATGCTATTTGTGTTCAATGTGGTTCTGAAGCACAGTTTTCATATCGTTTTTCAAACACAGGAGAACAAGTTAAACTTGGAGAAAAAGATCTTTATGAACCAAGGTGTCGATATTGCTTTAACCAAGGAATGAAAACGTAATCAGTGGATATAAGTAAATAAGGTCGCCAAAGAAACGATAACGATCGTTTGTTCTAAAAAAAGAAGGGAAAACAATAATCCCAAGAAGGGTAGTCTGCATTGCCAGAAAAATGAAAAAACTTACTCCAACAATATAACCATACATAAAACTAATTACCAGTACTATAAATGAAACACCAATACCTAAATAAATCAACCCTCTTAATTTTTCCAAACCATAAAACTGAGCAATAGTTATCATATTGTCTTTTTGATCACGCTCCTTATCGAAATAAGAGAAAAGAAATAGATTTGATAAATTAATAAGATAAAAAAATAGAAAGACACAAATAACCTGATTCGCATTTATATCTGATTGAGCTTCAAATGTTGGTGTAATGACAAACCCGATTGTAACTACAAAAGCTACAAATACTTCTTTGAAATATCTCAATGCAATGAACCGAACAGATAAAGTATAATTTATCCAAAAATGCAATGAGGTTAACATGCATAAAAATAAGATATAGCTATAATAAGTTTCCGGCAACCAAAATGATAAACCTATTAAAGAAAGTAAACCAGATAAAATCAGTCTAGTTATTAGTTTATGTTTCAAAAAATGCTCTCGATGTCTGACTGACGAAGCATTTCCTCCAATACTCAATCCATCTAAAAGATGGTCAAGTGTGTAAATCACCCACAACCCAATTGATAAGCCTGATGCAACGATGTAATTTGGTTTGACATTAAACAAATCACTAAAAAAAAGATAAGAAGAAAAAGAACCTACCGCAACAAGAATACTATACGTATTAATAAAATTGAAAAATGAATGGTGTGAATAATTTCGTTTCACAACGAAGTTAGTGTTAGTCAATCGCTGAAACAGATTCTACCTCAGGTAGTAACTTTTTAATACTTTCTTCAATACCTGCTTTCATTGTCAAATGGCTAATGCTGCATGTACTGCACGCTCCAAGCAACCGAAGTTTTACAATTTTGTTTTCGTAGGAAACAAATTCGACATCACCACCATCTTGCTTCAAAAATGGTCTGATGCTTTCTAATGCTTCTTCTATTTTAGTCTCGGACAAGGTCATTCTTAGTTCAAATTTATTTTTTTTTATCGAGTAGCCGCTAGAATGGATAGTTTTTGAACAATTTTACCTACAATCGGTAGGTAATCATTACGAATATTATTAAATTCCTTATTCACTCTTATAGGTATCTCACCCAAAAAGTCAACTGAAGAAGCGTTACTTAATTTCTGACCCCCACCCTCACCAAAAATATGATATTTTACACCCTGCTCTTGTGGTTGAAAGTAGCTCATATTTTCAACGATACCTAAGAGATTTTGAGTGAGATGTGGATTTTGAAACATATCAATAGCTTTACGAGCATCTGCAGTTGCAACATCCTCAGGCGTTGTGACAAGAACCACACCACTAATTGGGATATGTTGAAGAACACTCAAGTGAATGTCTCCAGTTCCTGGAGGTAGGTCTATGATTAAATAATCAAGGTTGCCCCACTTCACATCGCTACAAAACTGACTAATTGCTTTGGATAGCATCGGCCCTCTCCAAACAAGAGCTTGTTTTATATCAACCATATAACCTATACTCATGGTTTGAACTCCGTCTTTTTCAATAGGTAGCATT
This sequence comes from Bacteroidia bacterium, assembly GCA_022425465.1. GTDB lineage: Bacteria > Bacteroidota > Bacteroidia > NS11-12g > UBA9320 > UBA9320. Next base: position 3,294 of record JAKMFK010000258.1, read on the forward strand.
AAATCTCCATCCATTTTAGGCTTTTCCGTAGTCGTATTCATAAGAGTAGGAATTGAAGGTCCATGAATATCTGCATCTAACAAGCCAACTTTAGCTCCCGTTAAAGACAGCGTTTTTGACAAGTTCATTGCAAAGGTACTTTTACCTACACCCCCTTTCCCAGATGCAACAGCTATTATGTTTTTTATTCCAGTTAATACAGCTTGATTATCTCTACTATGTTGAACTCTTGAAGTAATATTAATTTTTATGATAGCCTCTTGATCAACCATAGTATAAATTGCATTTTTACATGCATTGGCAATGCTATCTTTCATCGGGCAGGCTGGCGTGGTTAAAACCAAATCAAAAGACACTTCGCGTTCTTGAATTTTTAGATTTTGAATCATTTCTAATGAAACTAAATCTTTTTTTAAATCAGGGTCCTCGACGTAGCTTAATGCCTCGATTATTTTTTCTTTATTCATCTTTATTATTAAAAAATAGGCGTTTATTCATCTTGATAACAAACCATTTTACAAATTTATGCTGCCCCAAAATACTACCGATTACAAATAAAAATAGCTGATAAATAAAATAAATAATAACTAATGTAAAAATGAGTTCATACCATAATAATTCTCCATATGTTGATTTGTTAAATAAATAAATTGTGATTGGTTTTCTAACATATACGATTGAAGAACCTGTTAATGCAAAAATGAAAAAAACCCAAACAAGTTCCAGATCTGATTTAATCTTCCATTTGGATTTAAGACTCTGAATAATTCTTTTCATTAAACTAAAAAAAATAAGCTGCGAAATTAATTAGATTAACACGCTAATCGTGAATTTGTGTGATTAATCAAAAAAAATGGGAAGCATATGCTTCCCATTTTGTATCTAGTTTAGTTTTATGGTAAATATCAATATACTAGCTTGAAGTCTACTCGTCGATTGAAGGCTCTTCCCTTAGCAGTCGAATTATCTGCAACCGGCTTAGACTCTCCATAACCTACTGCTGACATACGACTTTCCTCAATTCCTTGCGTGACTAAATATCGTTTAACAGCATCTGCTCGGTTCTGAGAAAGAACTAAATTATTTGCATCATCACCTTGATTGTCTGTGTGACCTTCTATGATTACTTTAGCTTCTTTATATTCTTTCATAATCCCAGCTAGAATATTTAAATTTTCAAAAGATTCTGATTTTATAATTTCCTTGCCACTTTCAAAGAATATTCCTTTAGCTGCAAGTCTTATTTTTTCTTTAACTTCTTCTTTTATTTCAGGACAACCTTTATTTTCAACAATTCCAGGTGTAACGGGACAAACATCAACATGATCATATACTCCGTCACCGTCTGAATCTGGACATCCTTGTCCTTCTACTGGACCCGCTTTTAATGGGCATTTATCCTCTGCGTCAGTGATACCATCACCATCAGAATCTGGACATCCATTAAATGCTGCCAAACCTGGAACTTTTGGACACTTATCCTCTGAATCAATAATGCCGTCACCATCCGAATCTGGGCATCCGTTGAATGCAGGTAAACCTGGAACTTTTGGACACTTATCATCCTCATTAATAACCCCATCGTTATCATCATCCATTGGGCATCCTACAGTGTCAACAGCATAATTTGTAGGTGTATTCGGGCAAATATCGAAGTCATCGCTTATGCCATCTCCGTCCTCATCTTTGATTTTGTATGAACTTCCGCCATCTCCACCAAAGTTAAACACTAACCCAAATGAATGATATGCATAAATATCGTGCAATGGCTTATTACCTTCTTGGGCACTGTTTAAACGTGCACCAGCTACAACATATGGACTGGCATCATAATTATCATCGAATGAGTAGTTGAACTGTTCACTTATTACTAAATCAATAGCATCAGAAACTGCTATTTTAAGTCCTAAACCTGCATTCCAATGAGATGCAATCCAAAATCTATCTTGTC
>JAKMFK010000261.1 GCA_022425465.1 Bacteroidia bacterium
TACAGAGAATTGGTAGCGTAGGAAACGAAGTAAAGTTGATTATCATATACTGCCAGTCCAGTCATTCCTTCTACACCCGTTTCTATTCGACCAAGTTCTTCTTTGGTATTTAAGTCAATACATCGAATATTACCATTGTCAAAATCACCAACGAATAACCTATTGCCATTAATGGCCATTCCACAATAATTGAAGTTCTCATCCGACGCTATTACCTCAAAGTCAGCATTCCACTCGGAATGATCGGCCAATTGCTCATTAATTAAACCAAGTGATCTTAATCTATTGGCTGAATTCACGTCTATTTCTAAAACTCTATTATTTCCTCCGTCAATTGCGTATAGAATTGTGCGATCATCATTCATTACCATATGACTTGGAACAGTTCCGTTCTTCTTTACAGAAATATTTGTGAATCGCTGAATCACTCCATCATCATGATCTGCATTACCAGGACCATGGTCACCACCAAAATCATATCTACAGATATGTTTATTATACCCATCAAAAACCCAATAAGCGTTGTCATTTTCGGATGCAATTCCCATTGAATATGGACTACCATGTAACATATCTAGATGACTGCCATTTCCACCGCTTGGTCTAGCATATATATCTAGGTCACCAGACCATAACGCAGGGCCTGCAAAAGAACCACCTTGTCTATTGGCATCTAATATACCTGAAGAAGTGGCCCAGTCTCCATTTTCACTAAACGCTAGTGCTGTAGGGAATGCCATGAAATGCCAAGAGTTGCCATCCTTACGATAGTCATACTCATAATTTTCAGCCGCAATGTTTGGTATCCTAACAGTTGTACCTCCAGTATTATCAGTTCCTTCATTTGTGATCCACAGTTCTCCTTTCCTAGTTGGATTAAAATCTAAATCTGTAGGTTTCAATATCCTAGAAGCACTAGAAGATATTTTTAAAATGTTGGGTTGATTGATACCCCAATCTCCTTCATTGGCTTCAGCGAAAAACTCCGGAACATCATTTTTACGAACCACCTCGCTTGGTGTTACCTCATCATCATCTTTACAGGAAGAAAAACCTACTAAGAGTACGAGGGTCGTTGCAATTATTAAATTTACTTTTTTCATTGTTTTTTTATTTTTAGAATGGTGAAGAGTATTTTGGATTAGTAGTTAATTCCTTATCAGTTAAAGTCTTTAAGAAAGCCACTAAATCTTTCTTATCTTGTTCAGTTAAGAAAAGACCAGTTTCGCGAGTCTGTTCTAAAGCCGGATCCAGAGTTGCAGATGCCTTAATTTGCTCGCTGTAATGGTCAACTACTTCTTCCAGAGTATTAAACCTTCCATCGTGCATGTACGGAGCCGTTAATGCAATGTTTCTCAAGCTTGTTACCTTAAATTTTCCATTATCTGCCGGGTCTTCTGTTGCCTTACCTCTGCCATCATCTGCAAAAGTTGCATCTAAACCATTGTTCATGTACTTATCATTTTCAAAGTTTAATCCACTATGACAATGCTGGCAATCAGCACCACTTTCTTCTGGAAAGAATGGATTATACTCAGTATTGAATAACTTAAAACCACGCTTCTCACTTGCCGTGAAAACAGTGGAATCTTTTAGAAACTCATCATACTTTGAGTTAGTGGATGTAATTGAGTTCATAAATTGCTCAAGTGCAAGTGATACCTTCTCACTTGTCACTTCATCCGATCCAAATGCACGGATAAACTGATTCTTGTACATTTGGCTTTCAGATAATTTTGCAACTACGTTTTCCAAAGTCTCATCCATTTCTAATTCATCTTGAATTGGCAATAATGCTTGGTCTCGTAGCAAATGAGCTCTCCCATCCCAGAAAAATTCATTGTCATTCCATGCCATATTAAATACAGACATTGCATGTCTTCCACCTTTCTCACCTCTTACTCCTATTGAAAACTGTGCTGAATCTGTGAATGCGAACTCTTGTAAATGGCAACTAGCACAAGCCTGTGTGCCATCTCCTGACAGCTTTTTTTCATAAAACAACATTTTTCCGAGTTTAACTCCTTGAATCGTTAATGGGTTGTCTTCAGCTATGTTTGGACTTGGAAAGTTTCCGTAGTCTAAGATGTAAGGTGTAGTATCATGAACTACTCCTTCAGGTTCATTCGCATCATCGTCCTTGCAACTTGACACATATAATACCGATGATATTAGAAGCGATAGAATTACTATTTTATTTTTCATTATTTATTTTTTAATTTTTTATCTGTTAGAAATTCATTGTCCGTAAGGGACAACAAAAAGGCCAACAGGTCCTCCTTTTGTTCATTTGTAAGGTTAAGCGGCTTAATTAGCTCACTCTTATTTTGATGAGACTTGCCACCAGAATCATAGTGATCTACGACATCCCTCAATGTTTGCAGTGACCCATCATGCATATAAGGTGAGCTAACTTCCACATTTCGTAGGCTAGTTACCTTAAACAATGCTTCATCTGATTCCATTTCCGTTAGCCTTTTTCTCCCTTGGTCCATATAGTTCTCATACAGGCCATTATTCTGGAAAGAATAGTCTGTAAAATTTGGTCCTCCGTGGCATTTGAAACAGTTTGTTTTTTCACTGTAAAAAAGTGCCATACCTCGCTTTTGTGAATTTGATAATGCATCAGTTTGTGCATCAAAATGATACTGATCAAAGTAGCTATTATCGCTAATTAAACTGCGTTCAAAGTTGGCTAAGGCTCGCGTTATAACATAGTAGTCTGGCATTCTATCGTATGCCTTTTGGCTCATTGCTACATAGATTGAATCTTGTGCTATTCTTTCACCAGCCAGGACAATATTGAAATCAAATTCATTGTGCTCTTGTAAAGGCACCAAGACTTGTTGTTCTAAAGTAGGAACTCCGCCCTCTCTGGTAAAATATGGATGGAAGGCTACATTCGCTAAGCTAGGAGAATTTCTTACACCATCCCTATCCTTTACACCTTTACTGAAAGACACATCATCACTAAAAGAAAGCTCTGATTTATGACATGATGCACAACTTAAAGTGCTGTCTATAGAAAGGATATTGTCATAAAATAGCTTTTTCCCTAGCTCCCAACGTTCCTCACTGTAATCATTGTCTTCTGGAAAGCTAATGGTAGAAAAAGGACTCGGTAAATTAGAAGTGAAATTCTGCTGAATAAGAACCTCACTGTCTTCCCCAGTACAACCCATAAAGAATGCAGCTGAGAAAAATAATATTATAATGTACCGAGACCTCAAGTTATTTTAGTTTATGATTAGTCTCTTAGTGCTCTTAACACCATCGCCATAAATGGTTAAAAAGTATAAACCTGAATTTTCTATCGAAATGGAGTTTGATATTCCAACGAGACTAGTAAGTATTTTTCTTCCTGTGATGTCAGTTACAATCATATGGCCATGATAGAATCTACTATCCTTTAATACTATGTTCACTTCTCCTTTACTTGGAACTGGATTAATACCAAAAGCATTGGGAACATTTATGTCTTTGGCTGAAAGGGTATTACCTTCTCCTGTCAATGAAGAAAAAACCTTCGTTTGAAAATTCCTCAAACAAGTTGCGGCTTCTTTACTGTCACTATGCTCTATTAAACCATTGGCCATCCCAATCTGAGAAACAGCTTTTGTATAATCTGCATTAATAGAAACTACTAAAGCACCATTAACATCAGTTGCTGAAGTTGGAATGCTTTGTTTAAAGTAGTTTTTATTTCCTAAAGCATGTATCTGGAAGTTTTGGGTAAAATTTGTTCCTGACTTCCCCTCAATAGCAACAAATCGGTACCCTGAAGCCCAACCCCAATGCATAGAAGGAAATTTTGGAGCTAGGGGATGGAATGCACCCCACTGAGCAGGATCACCATTATTTACTGCAGGGTCAACTCCAACCGAAAAGTTTATTGACTCCACATTTGTAATATTTAGATTACCAAGATCGATAGTGTCTGATTTATTTGCTTTAACGAGGATATAAATATCCTTCGCATTGGTTACTGTGCCTCCATCATGGGTTATACTTATACCAGAAATATAATACTCTAGCCGTTGTAACTTTACTTTGTCACCTAAGTCATTTTCAGCCTCACTGTTAAAGGCAAACGGAGTTGATCCAAGGAGATGATTTA
>JAKMFK010000279.1 GCA_022425465.1 Bacteroidia bacterium
TATCAAGCAAAATCAAAGCTAAAAGAAGAACTATTTGACATTAATATTAGGACAATTCCAACCACTGAACGTGAACTTTTAAGAGGTATTAGAGATATCGGAATGAATAGCGATTGGACTTACCATATGGACAATAAGAACACAATCAACTTTGGACTTCAATCAAGTTCGCGTTTCTTTCAACCTGGGAAAATGACATACACGTCTGTGGGTTATCCCTCGATTGATGATATCGAAACTATCTATGGAAATGAAAAGTATGTAGGTTCATCCGAAATTGCCATATATGCAGAAGATCGTTTAAGAGTAAATGCTGATCTGATTTTTGATTTGGGTTTTAGACAAGTTCACTATGCCTTTGATGGTTTTTCTAAGTTTGCTTTTGAACCACGTATGCATGGTACTTATTATCTCGATAACCAAGACATATTTAAATTTGGTTATAACAGACACAATCAGTTTATAGGTCAATTAAACATTGGTACAACAGGAAGTCCTGATAATATATGGGTGCCTGCAACTGAATTGGCCAAACCCAGAAAAGTTGATATTCTGGAATTAAGTTATGAACGAAAAATTGGGAACCAGTATGCGGCCTCATTTAACTTATACTCAAAAACTTTACGAAATTTAGTGGAAGTCTCCAATTTGTCTGATGCGGGTGATCCAGAACTTGATTGGCAATCGAGTGTTGTATTTGGTTCAGGAAGGTCATATGGAGGAGAGTTCTTTATTCAGAAGAGTAAGGGTGATATCACTGGATGGTTGAGTTATGCTTACAGCCGAAGTTTTAGAGATTTTGAAGATCTAGATGATGATGAATATGAATACAGCTTTGATAGGCCTCATATGTTTAAAGCATACCTAAATTTTACTAATCCAATTAGCGATTGGAATTTTGGTATTAATTATATTATAGGATCTGGACAATTATTTACATTACCTATTGGTAAGTTTAGAGACATAAATGGAAATACACAGTTGGAGTACAATGCTTTGAATAACTACAGAAGCAATACTTATCAACGCCTTGATATTAGTGTTATCCGATTGAATAATTCATACGGATTAGAGCAAGAATGGCGTTTTTATTTGTACAACGCCTTAGGGAATAAGAATCCATTGAATGTTGCAGCTGTTTTTGATAATACAAATTTTTCTCAAGTACAGATAGACCGAGCTTATTTGGCATACGTACCAGGTGTAGCATACATTGTTAAATTTTAAAATTATGAAAAAGTATTTAATCATTATTCTCACCATATTGAATGTAGGATGCTATCAAGACACCATCAGTCCAGACTTACTACAAGAATACCGCAATAAAATGGTTGTAAATTCAATTCTAACCTCAGGTAAACCAGCCAAACTTATTCTTACTAATAGTCTTTCTGCAATTGATACAAATGGCTTTAAAGGAGTGCAGAATGCCAATATAGAGATTGAAACATCGTCTGTATCTGAACGTACAATGACGAATGTTCCAGGTGATACCAATTATATTTCTGATGTAATAGCTAATGCTGGTGAAAACCTTAGTATCAAAATAAAACACCCTGATTTTGACTTGAGTGCATCCTCCACAGTAGCTTTCCCCGTTTCGGTTGGAGCTTCGGCTAATTTAACAGTTGATGGAGGATTAGATACATCAGGACTTCTCGGCGATCTGATACAAGTTTCGTTCGATGATCCAGCTAATCAATCCAATTATTATCGACTTAAAATCTATTATTTAAGCCAAACTACTGGTCTATGGATCCCCTTGGCTTTTACAAAATCAGACCCATCTCTGAGTGGTTATAATTCTTATATTATAAACGACGCAAGCGTTATTTTTTCAGATGAGTTATTTAATGGTAAAAACAAACTAATTAGCACTGTTGCACCGAATGGATTGGTTTCTTCAAATACGGGAGATAAGTACAAAGTTGAATTTTCTCATATTTCTAGTGATTTCTTTGAGTACTATCGATCGATTCAACGTGCTGAAGATGCTAAAGAAATCTCTTTTCAAGGAGGTTACAATAATGCGGTTGTAATCCACACTAACATTAAAAATGGTTTGGGAATATTAGCTACTCAGACCAGTACCACTGCCATCTTAAAATAATAAACTTTTAACCATCATTGTCTGTTGTAGTTTATTAAAATTAATTGTAGCTTGCGGCCAGTTTTATATGAAAATTAGATTATCAACCTTTTTACTAATCCTAGTTATTCATTTAACCTCATTTTCTCAAAATTGCACATTCAGAGGATTTGTTTATGACAAAGAAACAGGAACTCCTCTTGTATCTGCTATTGTTACTTTTAAATCATCCAATCAAGGAGCCTACACAGACGAGGAGGGTTTATTTGCCATCGCAGAGTTAAAACCTGGCAAGTATGTTGCTTATGCCACTAATGTGGGATACGATACGGTATTCTTTGCTTTAGAAGCAAAATCGGGCAAGGTCATATCACACAACTTTTATATCGCCTCTAAAAGTAAACAGTTGAATCAAGTCTATGTAAATGCAGATAAGATCAGAAAGACGAAAGAAATTAATATTTCCAAAACCACCATCAAACCAGTCCAGCTGACACGTATACCCTCTGTAGGTGGAGAGCCTGATTTAGTTCAGTACTTACAAGTTTTACCGGGCGTTGTATTTTCTGGTGATCAAGGGGGGCAGTTATATATCAGAGGGGGATCTCCAGTTATGAACAAAGTTTTGCTGGATGGGCTCACGGTTTATAACCCTTTTCATAGTATAGGGCTTTTTTCTGTTTTTGATAGCGACATACTTAAATCTGTTGATGTTTATTCAGCTGGCTTTAGTTCAGAATATGGAGGAAGAATATCAGCAATTGTTGATGTAAAGACACGAGATGGGAATAAAAATAAGTTTTCGGGTAAAGTAAACTCCAGTCCTTTCAACTCAAAAGTTTTGTTGGAAGGTCCTCTGAAGAAGTATGAAGCGGGAAAGAGCAGTAGTAGTTTTATTGTTTCTTATAAAAATTCATACCTCAATAAATCTGCACCGATTTTTTATCCCAATGTGAATGATGGTATTCTACCGTATTCATTCAGTGATTTGTATTCAAAATTATCGTTTAACTCAGCTAAAGGAAGTAGTATGAGTATTTTTGGTTTTGATTATTCAGATGCTGTAGACTTCCCCAATTCCACCTCTTACAATTGGAATTCTAGAGGGCTCGGAACTAAATTCCTTTTGATTCCAGATGGAAGTAAAACAATCCTAGATGGTAGTGTAACCTTTAGTAATTATCTTATCCAACAAATAGAGCTCGATACTCGTCCTAGGAAATCAGGGATTAATGGATATAATGTAAATCTGAATTTTTCTCGTTTTGTGAATGAGTCAGATAAACTCAAATACGGACTTGAAATGAATGGGTTTAGGACTGATTTTGAATTTTACAACACGCTCAACCGTAAAATTTCTCAAAATGAAAACACCAGTGAGATTAATGCTTATTTTAATTACTTGAAAAATTTCAATAAACGAGTGCTACTAGAAACAGGCATGAGAATGCAAAGGTATGCTAGCTTGCAAGAAACAACTCTTGAACCTCGTTTAAGACTGAAATACAATATCTCCAAACGATTACGATTCAAAGCAAGTACAGGTATTTATTCACAAAATCTGATGAGTGCAGTAAGTGATCGTGATGTTGTGAACTTATTCTATGGTTTTTTGAGTGGACCAACAGACTTACCTGAAACATTTATGGGTGAGGAGGTAACCTCAAAATTACAGAAGTCGAAGCATGCAGTTGCGGGATTTGAGTTTGATATTAACTCAATTTCAGAGGTTAACCTGGAAGGGTATATCAAGAATTTTACTCAGATAACGAATATAAATCGAGATAAGATTTTTGATAATACTAGAGAAAATCAAGCTGCTAGACCATACTACCTCTATGAAAATTACATTGTTGAAAATGGTGAGGCTTATGGGTTTGATGTCACCTATAAGCTAGAGAACAAGCGTTGGTATTTGTGGAATGTCTATTCATTCAATATTGTCAATCGTTATGATGGTCGGAGAACATACCAACCTCATTTTGACCGAAGACACAACATAAACATTGTTGGGTCATATGATTTTGGTAAAGATTTGGTTTGGAATGCCAATGTTCGATGGAATTTCGGTTCAGGTTTTCCATTCACACTTACTCAAGGTTTCTATGAACAGCTCAATTTTAATGGCGGAGCTAGTACAGACTACACCACATCAAATGGAGATTTAGGGATACTATACGATGATTTGAATAGGGGTAGATTACCCTATTACCACCGCTTGGATGCTTCTATTAAAAGAAAAATTCACTTTAAGCGAGAAGATAAAGATTCAAAGCGGAAGGCAGAAATTATTGCATCGGTAACCAACGTCTACAACCGTCAAAATATATTCTACTTTGATCGGATAAATTATAAACGTGAAAATCAACTTCCGCTATTGCCTAGTTTGTCACTAAGCTATTCTTTCTAAAATAGTAAAGAAGCTATATTTTCTCTAAAGGAGACGATGAGCATGATTCCTCGAGTATAATCTGAATGGATGTGTTATGAGGGGATTCTTGATAGCTATTTAGATGATGAATATCCTTTTTTATCCGCTGATATTCTTCATATAATTGCTCATTGTTTGATAACTTCTC
>JAKMFK010000288.1 GCA_022425465.1 Bacteroidia bacterium
TTAGCCAGAACAAAGAGTCAACCTTACCAATATTGGTGGAGCTATCATAAAAGAATTCAAATCTATTTCCTGATAAACATTGACTGGCATCTGTTATATCAAAATCTGAACTTATGTCTAACGCAAGACTTAATTTTGTTTGTATAGTATCCTTACAGCCGTTGGTTTTTTCAAGATATATATAATAAAAACCTGTATCTACATGTTGTACCGCCGCAATATCGATGATTGAATCGTTAATTATGGAGCCATCAGGTTTTTTCCATTTATATGATGAGTATTTTGAAATATCATCGATTCTCAGCTTGGCACTTGAGTATAAACATGCAGTATCGACTGCGCGAATTGTATCGGCAAAACCTATATTTAAGAAAACGAAAGTAGTATCCCAGCAACCCTCAACAGTTGTAGCTTTTAAATGATACATCCCCCGATTTAGCTTGGTTGACGACGATGTTACAAAAGGCTCTCGTGCATTCGCTGAAAAGCTATCTGGGCCAGTCCACTCATAAGTTGTAGTTACGAATGAAAAATCTAATCCATCATCATACGCACGAATACCACCTAAGGTTAAAGAGTCGCCAACACATAACGTGATAGTATCTGGATTATTGAAAAATATAACATACTTAAGCTTTACTTCGAGATTCACCGTGTCTCTACAGCCGGTTGAATCAATTGCAATCAATTGGTAATCACCATCATGTTTATTTCTATCTGCATTTGGAATAAAAGGATTCTGAACATTAGAGGTGAAATTCGATGGTCCCGTCCATTCATAACGCATATTATTCAATACCGTGTTGCTATCCTTATCGTAGGAAAGAAATTGGAGCGTATCGTAATGACAAGTCGGTTCAACCCAATTTGCCCTGATGAAGGAATCACATTGATTAAATCGTGCTAAAAATCCATCATCAGCGCCGTTACTTTTACCTGGAAAGGTATCTGAATCTAACGTTCCCGAACGACGAGAGGCGGTGAAACCACCAACAAAAACATCGTCTTGAATACCTGTGGCAATTCCCATGTAATCTTCTGGAGCAGTTACACCACCCTCATTACCTCTACCTCCGTAGAACGTTGACCAGAGACGGTCCCCAGACTTATCAAATTTTTGTATGAACGCGTCATATCCTCCCTCTACATCTTCTTGGTAGGAGGCCGAAGTATAAATGGCATTTGTATCGACACACCCACAGGCATCATCATAAAACGACTCGGTAATACCAATTAGATATAAATAGTTAAAGGTATCCATATCTAGATCCCATACTAAATCCGATAGAGTCCCTCCAATGTACGAACTCCATTCTATGATTCCATTCTTATTAAACTTTGCTAACCATCCGTCAGTATTTCCTCCGTATGTAATTTGGAAACCACCAGATGAAGCAATATTTGTTCCCGATCCAGTATTTCCAACGGCATAAAAAACACCTCCCGTATCACATACGAGAGCAACTGTTTCGTCCAAACCTGTATCACCAAAATAACGTGACCAATTCAGAGAACCGTTATTGCCAAATGAAGCAACAAAACCGTCTGATACACCGCCATTGTAACTTGTACCACCTGAACTCGAAAAATTGTGATTTAATTTATCTCTGCCACTCTTTGAATTAGAATTGGTAAAACCACCTACTAAAACTCTATCATTTTGTATGTCATATCCAACATCGGTTAAAATATCAGAACCATCATAAGACCCTATGAGAGTAGACCACTGTCTAGACCCGCTTCCATTTATTTTTACCAACCAACCCTCTTCGTCTGTATTTGTACTACTCGCCCTGGATCTTTTCCATACTGAAGAACCACCACTTGTGACACCACTTGAACTGGTCGTATAACCCGACGCATATATATTACCTGAAGGATCCGAAACAATTCCGACCAAATCATCTGTTCCAGAAGATCCATAATAGGTTGACCATAATAATGAACCTGAATCAGAAAATTTTACAATTACCGCATCTAATTTACCTCCTTGCGAAGTTTGAAATGCATTTTTCTTGGGGAAATTAGTAGAAAATGTACTCCCAACGACAACAAAATTATTATCCGTGGTCTGCGTAACACGAGTAAAACGATCATCTCTAGTTCCTCCAAAATATGAAGCCCAAATCAAATATCCTGATCTTGTTGTTTTACCTACCCATGCATCTACACCTGTCTGCGCAGTACTAGACATGGAGGTCTGATATGTTCCAGAAGTAGCAAGTCCCGTGGAAGAAGTATACCCACAAAAAACCACGTTTCCTGCTGTATCTACATCAATTGAACGAATGGCATCCGCGTACCTACCTCCAATATAACGTCCCCAAATCCTGTAAGGCATCGGATCTATGGTTATTGGGTATTCCACTTTACCTTGCTCAGCAAAATGAAGATTATTGTTTTCAAGAATCCAGTTAACCTGAATATTGTCATTATTGGCATCAAAAGACTCTGGTATCACCTCTTTGATTTCTCCATTCGTTGTAGATAATATCAAGGCTCCATTTGCGATATATGCACTTTCTTGACCATTTAATGATAATCCAATTTTATTCAAAGCCTCTGGTGTAGAGACGATAAAATTATACTTGAAATCACCATTTTCTTGGTTTATGACGTACTCAATATCAACACCTTCCCATACATTCTTTTGAATAATTTTTTGACATAAAGACTTATAATATTCGTCATCTTCATAAAAGACCCTAATATTACGAAAATGCTTTAAACCTGTTTCCTCAAAAGTACCCCTTGACGCATTTATGAAGTTAAAATCAATCCTGTGGATATTGACTATACTATCAGATTTTCTGTAAGATTCGTATGAAAAACCATTATTACGGACATGTACTTTTAGATCTTCGTGTTGATAGATATATCTTACACTTGGATTTGAATTACCGTTTTGATCATAAAAATACCCTTTATTCAATTCAAAGCCTTTCTGTCCGTTTTCAAAGGAAGAATTTATTTGGACTGCCTCTTGAGCATCCAACAGAGAAACGCTTAGTCCAAAAAACAAGAAAGATAAAATCTTATTAATGACAGGGGTAGGTTCTACTTTTAAGTTTAACATGATTCCAATAAATAACGATTGTCAATAGATGCAATTTAACCCTTTAAACACGATAACACTGAAAAACAAAGTAAAAAATCACATTTCGTACATATTCGTACAAAATACAAGACACTTGTGTCGCTTTCAACTCAAATAATACCAACTGTGCTTCTCATTATTTACAGAATAGATAACCACGCCAGCAGCTATTTTCAAAATGATTTTGAACCGATTTACACAAATATGGTTCAAAATTAACTGTCTTGTCCGTATAATATTGAAATATTAATTAGTTTTGAATTATGAAGCTAAAAAATGGTGTCAATCTTATTCTATCATTAAGCGTTATGCTTTTTAGTTGTGGTGAAACAAATATAACCTGGGAAAGCGAGGATGCATCACTACTAGAAGACCGTGGTAATCTCGTTTATTACAAGGGTGAGGTTTTTACTGGAGCGGTAATTCAATATTTTGAAAACGGGAAAATCGAACAGAAAAATCATTACAAGAAAGGTTACCTAGATAGATTTGAATTGTATTACGAAAATGGTCGATTAGATTATTTAGCGGAATATAACGAGGGAGTTCCTTCCGGCACATGGGAAGCTTATTATGAAAATGGCCAGTTAGAAAGCAAAAAGAAATTTATTGATGGCAAACTCGAGGGAAAAGTTGAGCACTATTATGAGTCGGGTGAAATAATGAGCTCAGAAATATATTTAAACGGAAAGCTTGACGGGCAAAAGAGAACTTTTTATACAAATGGTAAAATAATTTCGCTACAGACATACCGTAATGGCACTCTAAATGGTATTTATGAAAAATACGATAAAGCAGGTGATAAGCTACAATCCATAGTGTATAAAAATGGAAAAGAAATCGTCTCCGACAATTAATAAGTATTTTACTATTTAATTGATTTCTTTGTAATTATTTGAATTTAAATTAGAGATTAAATTTTAAATCTTTAACATCCATGGTATCGGCTGAAATTGGCTAATTGTGGTAAAAAACTTGCGTTGCAATAGCCTCATTTTTCTCATTAAATACAACACCAACTCCGATTTTATTGTAACTGTTACTAACCATATTTTGGTAATGTCCGGGAGAGTCTACCCATATTTTGACAATTCCCTTAGCTACTAATTCAGCAGTTGGATTTGAAGGATAGGGGCCTCTTCTCGCGATATTCTCCCCCAAAGTTGAATAAACCAACCCAAACCTTCTTGCCCTTTCCCAAACACTTTCTCCAAGATTATCTGTGTGACTAAAAAAATCGTATTCGGACATATTTGAAGAATGATATTGCGCTAATGCATTACCTATTTCAGTTTCAACTAAAGCATCTAAACCTAGTTCATTTCTTATTTTATTGGTTTCTATCACAATCAAACGCGCAATAGATTCTGTTTTTGTTAATTCTCGGCTAGTTGTAAAGTCCACTACCGATCCATAATTCGTTCCTTTTTTGTTCACGGCATATGCTCGTAAATAATATTTTGAAGAAGTATTTAAATTTTTAATTTCAAGTTCAAATTTATTTAAACCAGAATAATTAACACCCTTGTAATCAGATGTAGTTGGGGGATTCGATTCACTCCAACATAATCCGCTTTCCATTATTTCTCCACCCCCATCATCTGTAATTTCCCCACCGCCAAATGCACTCGATGAAGTAACGTTTCGTACTTGCTCCGTTTCTATTTTTGGAAGTTCTAGTGATAATTCAGATTGATCTCTATTTTCTTTTTGACAAGAAACTATAATTAAACACAAAGATATGAACCATAAAATATGGGTAAGTTGTTTCATAAAACTAATTTACAGAAAAGAAGTAAGACTTTATATATCAATACGCATTAAGAAGTAAGACTTTTTTCATTGAACATGGAAATTATTCCATTACAAAAAGATATTTTTGATGAAAATGAATCCCATATGAAGGAACAACTTAATGAAATACGTGATTATTTGAAATCTATTTTAGAATATAAATTAACAGAACTTGAATGGATTGAAGTCTCAATTAACGGGATACTAGAAATTTTAATACTTATAATTATAGCTCGTATAGTTATATGGATCCTTAAAAAATGGATTTACCGTATGTCTTTTGGTAGGCTAGCAGATGAGGGACGAAAATATACAATTCACCAAATATCAAAGTATATAGTTTACACTATTCTAATTGTGACCTCACTTCATACTATTGGAATTGATTTTACAACTATTCTAGCTGCTGAAACTGCATTGTTTGTAGGAATTGGACTAGGTCTCCAAGACGCATTCAAAGATCTCAGCTCAGGTATTATTATTTTAATGGAAAGGACTATGAGTGCTGGTGACATAATTAAAGTTGGTGATGAAATAGGAAGAGTTGAAAAGATTGGAATTAGAACTACTACTATTCGGAATCGTGATGATGTTTTAATTATTCTTCCCAATCATTGTATTACCAATGAATCAATTATCAATCTTACTCTCAATAATTCAAAAACACGCTTCAGCGTAAACGTCGGTGTTGAATATGGCTCTGATATTCGACTGGTAAGAGAAATTCTTATTGCCTCAGCAGAAAATGTAAAATCCACTGTAGAAGGCGAATCACGAGTAATATTATCCGACTTTGGAGATAGTTCAATCAATTTTGAGTTAGTATTTTTCACCATGTCCCCTTTTTCTATCGAATTAATCAAAAGTGAAATTCGTTTTGAAATCGACCAAAAATTCCGTGAAAACGGAGTCGTTATTCCATTCCCGCAAAGAACATTAACCTATAAAGACTCAGCATTTCAACCCAAAGGATAGTTTTTTTTTGACAAAGGCGGGAATTGATTTCTACAACATCAAGAAAGTATGGATTCTTAAGGCGCTTAGAATATCTAAACTATGCTAGTCGTATTTCTTGAAGAAACCAGACAACTTGTTTTAATGATAACCTATATAAAGGACTTGGGCACACAAGATAGTATTCAAATAATATCCATAATATGAGCCGTAAATGACAGTTGGTCATATACCAAATCCTTATCCTTGTAGTCATATGTTTTTCCTGAAAAGACTTCTCCCTCCCATCGTAGCTGTCATCCTTCTTTTTTCTTGTAAGGATGAGGTTACCAATCCTAAAAAAGGCACAGATTTCACGGTTGACTCCATCGGTGTGCAACTCGACACCTTAATCACCGGTTTAAATCGCCCTTGGGGAATTGAATTCGTTGAAGGAAATCAGATACTCATCACGGAGCGAACCGGAAAGCTTTTTATTTGGAACGGCTCAGACCTACAAATCGTTAGCGGTCTTCCCACTGAAATCAAAGCTACCGGGCAAGGCGGGTTATTGGATGTAAGAAAACACCCAAATTACGAAAACAATAAACTCATTTATTTCTGCGGAAGTGCTGGTAGCAGCTCCGCAATTAGTACTACCCTATATCGTGGTGAATTGAACAATACCGCCTTAACTAAGGTAGAGAAGCTATTCGAAGCCACCCCTAAAAACACATCGAGTGCACACTTTGGAAGCCGTATTGTTTTTGATGAAAATGGAATTGTGTATTTGAGTTTAGGTGAGCGAAACAACCTGACTTCAGCACAAGATAAAAGCAATCACAATGGCAGCGTCATCCGCATAAACGATGATGGGACCGTGCCCCGTTCAAACCCCTTCTTTGATGAGGCGAACAGTCAAAAAGAAATCTTCACCTATGGACACCGCAACGTTCAGGGAATGACGGTTCATCCGTTAACGGGAGAGATCTGGACGCATGAACACGGCCCACAAGGAGGAGACGAAATTAATATTCTAAGAGCCGGCAATAACTACGGTTGGCCCATTGCTACCTATGGCATTGACTACAATGGCGACACGATATCCAAGGATACATACGTGGCTGGAACCGTGTTGCCCATTCATTATTGGGTGCCTTCCATTGCACCGTGTGGGATGGATTTTTACAATAGCGATTCCATCCCTCAGTGGAAAGGCGATTTGTTCTTGGGTGCCCTCGCTGGAAAGCACTTAAACCACCTAACAATTGAAAATAATACGGTAGTAAAAGAGGAAAGGCTGCTTCAAGGAATGGCTCGTTTCCGTTCGGTGCGTCAGGGCCCTGATGGTTATTTATATTTCACTACCGAGGGCCCCGGTATGCTGATGCGTTTTAGACCGAAGACAGATTAAAAATAATTCTTCACCATTAAAATATTTCAAACAAAAAATGTCTATAAATTATTTCACGTTTCGCGAATATGTCTCAATGAAGTAGAAGATACCTGTTAAACTTTTGGTAGTTAAAAACTTAAATTCAAATTACATATTGACATAGAATCATTTGTTATTGTGTATATTACAATATGTTTGAAAAAAGTCCGGTATTTAACGATAATAAAAAAAACTATCTCATCGATATCGACGGAACAATCACCGATGATATTGCTAATGAATTTCCCGAAGAAATGAAAACCTGCGAGCCTTATGATGGAGCTTGCGACATGATTAATTCATGGTATGATGAAGGGCATATAATCACCTTCTTCACCTCTAGGACTGAAGAGCATCGTGGATTAACTAATGAATGGTTAAATAGGCATGGGTTCAAATTCCACCATTTATTGATGAATAAACCAAGAGGCGGCAATTATCATTGGATAGATAACCATGTAGTGCGTGCCACAAGATACAACGGCAAATGGGCACCATTAACCACTATAAACGCAAACATCCAGGTTTTTGAGAAATGAGTATGAAACGCTTTATTGTCGAAGTAGATCATGAGAAAACCATTTGGATGGATTGGAACTGGAATATTCACAGAGAAGATGATTTACCGGCAATAGAATACAAAGACGGATCGAATGTCTGGTATAAAAATGGTGTTAAACACAGAGTTGGTGATTTACCCGCAGTATCTTTCCCTGATGGACACAAAGAATATTGGGAACATGGTAAATTACATAGAGAGGTGGGACCGGCGATTATCAAATCCGATGGAACGTGTTTTTATTACCACAAAGGCGAGGAATATTTCCCGGATAACTAAATCAAATCTAGAGGTTTATAAACCAGCAAGGGGACTACTGTTTTTAGATAATCTATGAAGATTAGGCTTTAGATCAGATAATCAAAAAGACGAATTAATCATTAATGAAATTAGAAGGAAAATAGACATTAGGTTAACCGGAATTCTTTTTAGTTTAAAGTGTTGTACAGCCACAAGCAGAATCATTAAAACAAGCACAAAAAATACCGTCAACATATGAATTCCTGAGGGAATTAGGAATCCCAAATCACTGAAAATAGATAATAACCAAAGTTTCGTGAAATATATGCCCAATAAAACTAAAGTTGCTATTATCGTATAGGTCAAAATGAGTCTTTGTATATAAAATCCAATTATACTTTTTTTATTGATACCAATTAAAAATAATGATTCAATAATGCTCTTTGATTTGTACAGTGTAAGACTTAAGTAAAGAAAGGAAGATCCAAGTGATATGAAAACTATTAATAATCCAAATATCAACAACACACCCAAAATCAGCTTTGCTATCGCAGCAAACTTTTCGTTAACGATTTTGTCATTATTAATTTGCCACTTTTTTTTATTAATGAAAGAAAATAGATGTGAAAATTCCCCCATGGAATAATTTACAATAATCTTGGAGGGACTTGTAGTATTTGTTTGTTGCCCTCCTAGTTCACGATTCATTTGAATCAAAAAATCGAGAGGGACAATTACACTATTTATTCTATCCGAAAAACCTGCTATTTTGCCCTTGTAACTCCTGCTCCCTTTACTACCCCTTAGGTATAAGTTGAATGTAGCTAGTTTTATGGTGGCTTTAGAGATAGGTTTTAGATTTCTACTTGGAGCAAAAGTATAATTATATAGATTAAGAAAGTCAGCTGGCAGAATTATTGGAATTATACGATCTTTTTTGTTCCATTTCCATTTTTTGGGAAGATTATCAATAAATTCATCGTCTACGGATTCAAAGAATAGTTCAGTGCCTATTTTTCTACTGTTCTTACCTACAGATAATGTGCCCCAAACTTCAAAAGTATTTGAATAAAACTTTCCAACATTTTGAACGCCAGGAAGATTGGATATATCTGATAATTCGCTCTCACTGAAATTTGAAATTCTATTTCCTAAAGTATTAAGGGTTGATACTTTTTTACTAATTATGATGTGGTTTTTAAGTTTTTTAAATTCAGAATAATTGTCATTTTTAGACAGATCTAAATACAATTGAATCGCGAAACTTAGGCAGAATAAACCAATTAATGAACCAAAGTATATCCAATATTGATGTGCATTTTTAGTAGTACTCGATAAAACTTTAAAAATGATTTTATTTTTATTCATATTGTAATACTCTTGAAACCAGATAGTCTGGCATTCAAGTTAAGTGAGGTAATTATTAACCCCGCATTTTTATTTTTTGAAATTTCTAAAATATCTTGAAGTATTAGTGCTGATAATTTATCGTCCAGATGGCTGAATGGCTCATCGAGTAAGATCCATTCGAAACTTCCAAGCAGCGCGCGAATAACAGCTACTCTTTGTTTCTGTCCGTAGGATATTTTATGAATTGCCACATCAATTTTATCATGAATACTAAATTTTTGAATTAACTTCCGGGCTAGCTCTTCGTCTTTTTTATTATCACAAGCTAGTAATAAATTTTCCCAAACTGATAACTTATCAAATAGCTTTAATCCTTGAAAAACAGTATGTATCAGCGACCTTCTAACTTTTAGTAATTCATCTGGTTGATTAACATTTAAGAGGTTATTTCCAACCTTAACTCCTCCTTTGTAGTTAAAGCTGGTACCGTTGATTATTTTTAAAAAAGTACTTTTACCCGAACCTGATGAAGCGACAATTTGATAATGATTTTTTTGGAATAGTTCAGTTTGAGTATTCCAAATTGTTTTAGGATTATCAATAGAAGCTATAGGAATATTAAAAGGTTTAATATTATTTAACTCGATATTAAATTCCATCGAATTTAAAAGGGACTTACCATTATATATTAAAACCGTCCTCTCCCATGTTGATTATGGACTTCATGATATAATGTAATGTATTATCATCTTCATGATCGAGTTTCAATTTCAAATTGGTCTCTGCGCCATTTGTATGCATTCGCAGTGACCCCCACTTCTTTGCAAATGGATCTGGAACATCAAATTCATCAGCGATTTCTTCATTTGAAAGATCTAGGTTCATATACAATCCAACCGGATAGTCAGTTAACATATCTTCAATATCGCTGTCATCGGGTTGTTTCCATGCATTAACAGATTTGACCATTGAAGCGTCCTTATTATTCGATATAAACAAACGATCCTTCAATTTGATGATATGGATTGTTCCTAAATCGGAGTTTTCTGAGGTGAAGTGATTCTTACTTAATTTCTGAATGGATTCATCCTGAAGAATCTCTTTTTCCCATTTTTTATAAAATTTTGATGAAAAATTCACACCCATTTGATAATTAACTATAGGTACAAGTTTCGATACCTTCTTTTTTATTTTCTTGTATTGGTATGTATTGTAATCATACTTGTAATCGTAGGCGGTAACTTCGGTTTCTTTAAAACCGGCTAAACTACCTGCAAATTGACCATTCAAGACACTCAAAACATCCTGAGCATTTGTCCCTAATTCATCCTCCAAGAGGCGCTTTAATAACTTATTTTTTAGCAATGTGCTCAATTTCTTGTTGTTAATTGATATACCCCCTGCCAACATAATTTTTCCATCCTTCGAAAGTAGACCCATGTAATCATCTGATACACCTTCTTCGTTAAGTATATTATATTGATTTGCAATTTCATCATCTTTAAAATAGGCGTTTGAATAAAGATCAATTTCTTCATCATCAAAATTCAAACCGGTTGCATATCCCTCAATATTTTCAACAAAAGCCAATAATTTTTTATTCTCTTTATCTTTTCTTAAATCAGCCAAATCCATTTGTTTTTTAGCCGTTTTAATTACAAAAGGCGCATTTAAAAACAAATCTAGATCATGACGATTCGAACAAAAATCTTCAAAAGCCTCGTTATTATGAATCAAACTTTCTTCATCCTCCAGCGAAAGGAGTTTGACTGCCCATTTGCTCATATTTGCCTTATCCCTTCCGCCAGTTTTCATTGTAAAAATCAATACTTCATCGTTCCATACCATTGCATGATTGCGATCATATTTTTCTTTTGGATAAGCCTTAGTGTAATCCTCATCTTCATTTTCTCGAATAGAATAATCTAAATTAATTTCTTCACTAAGATTTTCCACGAGTTTTAATACTTTTTCTTTATCATCTACTCTTAATATGATACCTACTCTTTGGTAATCATCAATATCACGAATCTGAGAACCTTTTTTCCCAAAATTCATGAACATAGTAACTGGAGCGCTGAGATCAAGTCCTGTTTTTGAAGGATCTTTTTTTAGTTCCAAAATAAAATCAGGCATCTCATCCTCAATATCTTCAATATTATCAACTACGAAATCCATTTTCATCAATTCATTGATATCCATTTTATCCGTTAATTCCCCTAAATCTATTTGTGCAACTACAACTGCATCATCAGGAACATAATTTTTTTCTTCATATGATCCACAAGATAATAGCACCAGACAAAGGATGGGAAGGATTTTAAAAGTTAAATTGTTCATGGGTGTGAAAATGTCAAAAATTACGGTAATATCCAAATTAATTTTACGGATTTATTGTGTTTAGTGTGAAATTATGATACTGATTGCCAAACATGTGAAATATTCACTCTAGAATGCATCGTTGATAACTTATTGTAGAAAAAAAAACTAATTGAAGCCGGAAGAAGAACCTCTTCTCGAAGTACTTCTGGAAGTACATGGTACAAAAGAATATCTCTAAGTTTGGGTTTTTCAAGCAGCTCTGGAATGCCAACCCCTAATTCCTCTGCTAAATCTGTAAATGCTGCATCCATAGGAGCAAGTACTGTAAAGGAGCCTGTAGTATATTGAATTACCTCTGAATAACTAAAGGGTATTGATAATATTTTCCGGTTTTATTTACAGTAATATAATAAATCCCGGATGGCAATTTAGAAACGTTCACTGCCTGGTCTACTTTGATACTTAAATTTGTTTTTTTACCTGTTATATCTACCGCATATATTTCGGCACTTTTTAAATCAATAGGTAAGTAAACAACGTTACTTGATGGGTTAGGATATAATTCACCCTTTTCATATCTGTCTTGAAAAACACTGCTGGAAGGACAAACTATTATATCTGTGACGCTTTTAGGGATTTGAAATTCTGAATTTTGGTCAACTATTTTTTTACCATCCGGTGAAATAATGGTGTAGGCATTGTATTCCGCCATATCCGATCTTAGATTATAGTAAAAATCCAATTCATCCCCATTATTGACAGGGATTTTTGTTACTTGCCTTTCCCCTGAATAGAATGGAATTCTCAAATAAAACCTGTTGTTTATATCTACATCTAAAAAATTCAAACCCCACCCTTGCCCCAAATAATCTGACATGATAATCTCTACCATTCCACAACTAGGCTTTTCTATACAAGCTCTTAAACCCATTGAATTGACCATTTGATCGCTTTGATTTCCCGATTCTGCCTGAATGCCTCTTTGTTGGTCTGTTATTCTGTAGGATTGACCAATATTGTAATAAGATGAAAACGTGATTACATTAATTAGATCTCCTGAATCTACTCCGAATTCAAATGCATTATATCCTCCAGTTGGCAAACTTTTTTCAGTGAGTATATTTCCATTTTTTTCTAAAAATAATTGAGTTCCTCTCCATCCATTATTGTCTTCATCAAATATTTCAAGTTTCCAAACACCACAATTACCTACAAGGTCAGGGATATCATAAACGGGTAGTACATCTTCCAAAATGTGCACTACGCCATTGTAAGCCAAGAGGTCTTTCACTATTATTCGGACACCCTCAACGTTTATAGTATCTCCATTTATATTAAAAGTGATAGTCTTATTATTTTGTGTTACTGAACTTTGATTATTGTTGATATTTTTAGTTTCTACCCTTTTTTCAATCAAATGTCCGAGTATTAAATCACCGATGATAGATGACTTTTTTAGCTCACTCAAAGTCAAATTCAAGGCATCTGATAATTTTTTAAATGCTCGGTTTGTAGGAGCCAAAACCGTGAAAGGTCCGGCTAAGTTGGAATTTTCATTGAGTTCTGCTTGCACGCGCAACCTACTTTTTAAGCCGAGTGTTTGCACCGCATCTTCAAAGAATTGAAGGCTATCCTCCATATAAATAATATCCCATACCGAAGTGGCTGGCAGTCCACTCGGAGCGAGAATATTATTGACCAAATGCGCCACTCCGTTATCAGCCATGAAATTGGTATCACTAATCAATGCACCATCCACGTAAAAGGAGTCACCTTTTTTCGTCATGAGTAAATTCTGGCCGTATAGGGTAGGCAAAAGAAGGCTATCTCTGAAATCTTTGTATTCTAATTGCCCTAACACAACCTGATATTTGAGCGCCTTAGGTAAGTCCACAAAGCCTAATCCTTTGAATTGACTAGTTTCAAGTGAGTCTAGAATTTTCCTTACAGCATCATCATCTGGCAAGAATACCGTCAAATCCAAAGTACTGTCGAGCGTGCTTCCCAGATAGTTATTTAACGCGTATCTTGATAAAAAACTCTCAGGAATGGTATCAAGTAAAAATAAGTCTTTGAGCGTAAATGCATCGGCATTAATTACTCCTTTCATCCCTAAATCAGCATTGAATCCCACACCACATTCAAATCTATGGATTCCTGGTATTTCGAATTTCACGATACCCATACAAACCCCTTCTGTTTCACCTGTAGAAAGTGGCAATTCAAATCCTTTAGGATTGTTGAAAGAGGCTCCTGTTTTAGATGTATCACCTAAAATGGAATGTTTACCTTGAATATTTATAAAGGCGACACTTTCCCCCGGTTTGATATTTAATGAGTCGGGCGTAAATTTAAAATTCGTAATGAGAATTTTATGATCTGCATTGCAATCGGTTGTTTGCCCTTTGAGTATGCCACACGACAGAAGGCTAACACCAAGAAACATTAAAAAGCTATTTTTAAACTCCATTTTATACAATACACAACATTCAGTAAGCAGATTATGTTTCAAACATTTAAATATTGTAAAAGGAACCTATCGCGTTGAAAAAGAAAAAACACGCCTAACTCTGTCTTCATACCTCAGGCTAAAGCAAATTTCTATCGAATGATTTTAGTGGTATAGGTGACTCAGTTAATTCTCTTAAACCTATATCTAAGACCATCTCTGATGAGTACAAGTTGATTCTTGGTAAGGAGATAACTAAACTTAAATACATCACCTACCCTATAACCAGCAGCAGAAAAGGTTATTTTCATAAACAATGAATCACTTGTTATTTTGTAATCGAAGGAGGATGGAAATTTCCTGCTTCCCGAAAAAGTTTTTTCCATATACATCACCCCTTCACTATTCCAACCTGAATTACTAAATGTATCTGCATGAATTAATAATTGGAACCCCT
>JAKMFK010000010.1 GCA_022425465.1 Bacteroidia bacterium
GGTAAACCCATTGCTGTAATTCCAAAAGTCAGAAAAGATGCTCACAAGATGATTGAGGAATACATGCTTCTTGCAAATAAATATGTAGCCAAACAACTTTATGTGAATAACAACAAGATGCCTATTCCATATCGAGTTCATGAAGAACCTAGTCAGGAAAAACTTGCCGAATTTGCAGAAACTGCTCTAAATTTTGGCTTTAGAATCGACACTTCAAATTATAAACAACTTGCAGCCTCAATTAATAAAATGGTCAGCCAAGTTCAAGGCACATTAGAAGGAGACATCCTGCAACCATTAGCAATTCGGAGTATGGAAAAAGCGTATTATACCACTAAAAAAGTGGGTCATTTCGGCTTAGGTTTTGATTATTATGCCCATTTCACATCGCCCATTCGTAGATATCCTGACTTAATTACCCACCGAATGCTTCACGACTACCTTAAGAATAAAAAATCATTTGATTACAATCAAGTAGAGTCAATGGCATCGTACAGTAGTAAACAAGAACAAAAAGCTACTAGTGCGGAAAGAGCTAGCATCAAGTACAAACAGGTTGAGTATATGAGTGGTTTCAAAGGAGAGGAGTTTGAAGGTATCATAAGTGGAATAACCGAATGGGGCATCTATGTTGAAATTATTGAAAATAAATGTGAAGGAATGGTTAGACTACGTGACATAAAAGGAGATCAATATAATTTCTACCCTGATAAAAAAATAGCAAAAGGAAGAAGAACAGGCAGAACATTCAATATGGGCGATAAATTATGGATTCGTGTTAAAAATACGGATTTGAATAAACGCAATATTGACTTTCAAATTATATCATAAAACGAAGAAGTATAAATTTGTTGTACATGCAAAAACTAAAAGAAATCATAGCTGTATTTGAGTCGAACCTTCCATCAATAACCGAACAACAAGGTAATCCTAGAGAAGTTTATGAGCCAATTTCATATATCTTAAAATTAGGTGGTAAACGAATTCGTCCAGCAATGACCATAGCTGCGTTTAAACTATACCAAGACCAAATATCAGATGATATAATCAAGCTTGCACAAGCCATTGAAATGTTTCACAATTTCACGCTCATGCATGATGATATTATGGACAACTCTCAATTGAGAAGAGGACAACCAACTGTTCATCTTAAATGGGATGATGCAACTGCTATTTTATGTGGGGATCTCCTTCAAATTGAAGTCTATGAAAAACTAACTGAAATTGGAAATATCGAGATTCTCAGTCTATTTAATAAAATGGCTAGAGAACTATGTGAAGGACAGATGAATGATATGATGTTTGAGAGCAAAAAGGTTGTATCTAATGAAGAGTATCTCCATATGATTAGACAAAAAACAGCTGTATTAATCGGATTTAGTCTTCAAGCAGGGGCAATACTTGGAGGGGCTTCTAATTTAGAATCAATGAAATTATATGATCTAGGAATATCAATAGGTTTATCTTTTCAATTAATGGATGACTATCTCGATAGTTTTGGAGAAAAAGCCAAAGTTGGTAAAAAGATTGGTGGAGATATTTTAAACAAGAAAAAAACATTCCTCTGGAATGAAATGTGGGCTAACCTAGACAAAAAGGAGATTGAAGCATTGAACCATGTTTTTGAATCATCAAATGATGATAAGATTATCGAATTCGTTAAGCGTAAAATGCAATCAACAAAAGCAGACAAAAAAACACTAGAACTGGCTCAAGATTATACTTCAAATAATCATTATATTCTCGATCGTATATCCAATACTGGTGATAAAGAATACCTAAAAGATATCATGACTTTATTATCTAAAAGAGAAAATTGAAACCCTTTGATATTTATATCTCCTCTTCTCAAAACGTATACGAGAACATTGCACTTGAAGAGTTCCTATTGACTAACACAAAAAAAGACATCTTGTTGTTTTACATCAATAAAGATGCGGTTGTCATTGGTAAACACCAAAATCCATGGATAGAAGTTGATCTATCTCCGACTAGAAATTTTAAAATTATCAGGAGATTAAGTGGAGGAGGTACTGTTTTTCATGATCTTGGAAATATCAACTTCTCATTTATAAGAAATAAAGAAACTGATTTTGTCAATTTCAAAGAACACATCGTTCCAATAAGTCAATCTCTCGAACAACTTCATATTCCAAACTCAATTTCAGAGCGAAATGATTTGTTTGTTGGTGAATACAAAGTAAGTGGTAACGCAGAGCACGTAAACAGCTCTTTAAAAAGATTACTTCATCACGGAACCTTGCTTTATGACAGTAATCTATTAAAGCTCAATGGAAGTATAAAACCAAAGGAAAAATTAAAGATTAAAACTCATGCTGTATCCTCAAAAAGAAGTCCTGTTTCAAATTTGAGAGATTTCTATGACTGGGGCAATACAGAAACCTTTCTTCAATTAATCATCCAAAAATTAAAAACCATAATTGATATAAAATCTGTTCAAGAAATTGACCCATCGAACATTAAGGAAGTTAAAAATTTAATTAAAGATAAATACATTCTAGACGACTGGAATTTCAATCATACTCCACAGTTTTCCTATACAGGAAAATCAGGTGAGAAATACAAGATTAGAAAGGGAAAAGTAATCGAATCAAAAGATTCTGAAAAAATTGGACAACCCTTCAAAAGCATACTAAAACATGACTAGAAAAGAAAGAGCATCTAAAATCCATCAAATTTTAGAATCCGAATTTGCAGAGGTACCCATCCCATTGGATCATAAAGACCCTTACACACTTTTAGTGGCCGTTTTATTATCAGCTCAATGTACAGATGAACGTGTCAATAAAATTACTCCCCTTCTCTTTTCTAAAGCTGACAATCCCTATGACATGGTTAAAATGAGTATAGAAGAAATTAAATCCATAATAAGACCATGTGGACTATCTCCCATGAAGAGTAAAGGTATTTATGGATTAAGTAAAATATTGATTGAAGAATACGACGGACAAGTACCCGAGGATATGGAGGCTTTAGAAAAACTCCCTGCTGTCGGACACAAAACAGCCAGTGTTGTTATGAGTCAAGCATTTGGTGTTCCTGCATTTCCTGTTGATACACACATACATCGTCTTGCATATCGCTGGAAACTGAGTACAGGTAAAAATGTAAAGCAAACAGAAAAGGATTTAAAATCATGCTTCCCAATCGAGTCGTGGAATAAAATTCATCTTCAAATCATTTTCTTTGGTAGAAAATACTGCCCTGCTAGAGGTCATAATCCCAGAACTTGTCCTATCTGCAAAACGTATGGTCGTGCATCATTATTCAAATAAGCATTTATTCAAAGTATTCAATTAGATAGACCTAACTTTGTATCCGAAAAATGAAACTAGAAGTACTTTACGAAGACAATCACCTAATTGCTGTAAATAAACCTGCAGGACTTGTCGTTCAAGATAACGAGCACGGCCTAGCATCTTTAGAGCATCACGTAAAGTCCTACATCAAGATAAAATACAACAAACCTGGAGCTGTTTTTTTAGGATGTATTCATCGATTAGACACCAATGTTACTGGTATAGTCCTATTTGCAAGAACAAGTAAAGCTCTCACTAGAATGAATGATCAATTTAAAAATCGATTGATTCAAAAAACCTATGCTGCTCTAATTCGTCGAAAACCTCAACCCATGGCTGGCACATTGGAACATTGGTTAAAAAAAGATCCAAAACAGAATAAAACAAAGTTGTACCACGAACAACAAGATGGAAGCAAAAAAGCGATCCTTCATTATGAATTTATCAACACAGCCAACCATTGTTTTTTACTGAAAGTACGACCCATTACTGGTAGACCTCATCAAATTCGCGTTCAACTTGCTCGTACATTCACTGGAATTGTCGGAGATGTAAAATATGGTCAAACAAAACCAACCTCGGATAAGAGTATTTATTTGCATGCACTAGGTTTGTCGTTTGTACATCCCGTAAGCAAAGAAAATTTAAATTTGCATGCTCCAATGCCTGAATTTGGAAATTGGAAATTTTTTAAAGACATCGAAAAAAACTTGTTAGAAAAATGAATCAAATTGTAAAAATACCCCGAGCTAAAAATGAACCTGTAAAGTCATACGCTCCAGGCGATACTAATACGCTGAAATTAAAGAGTAAATTACAGTACATGAAAAATACCTTGGTCGATATTCCGATGTATATCGGTGGTAAAGAAATCTTCACAGATGAGAAAATCACGATACATCCACCTCACGAGATTAATCATACACTAGGCACATTTAATAAAGGAAATGCCTCTCACGTAGAAGCAGCAATATCGGCAGCCCTAGAAGCTAAAGATAGCTGGGCAAACATGCCATGGGAATCTCGAGCAGCTATTTTTTTAAAAGCCGCAGATCTTCTAGCTGGACCATATCGTGACAAAATGAATGCAGCAACCATGCTTGCACAATCCAAAAATGCAATGCAAGCTGAAATTGATGCCGCATGTGAGATGATTGATTTTTTTAAATTCAATGTTCAATACATGAGTGAAATCTATGCTCAACAACCTCCAGAAAACTCACCAGGTGTTTGGAATCAACTTGAATACAGACCATTAGAAGGTTTTATTTTTGCTTTATCACCTTTTAACTTTACAAGTATTGCAGCAAATCTTTGTTCTGCTCCAGCAATGATGGGAAATACTATTGTATGGAAACCTGCAGAAACTCAGATTTATAGTGCCCAAGTAATCATGGAATTATATAAAGAAGCGGGATTACCAGATGGTGTTATCAATCTTGTCTACGTTGATGGACCTACCACTGGTGATATAATTTTTAACCATAAAGATTTTGCTGGAATCCACTTTACAGGTAGTACAGGAGTATTTAGACAAATATGGAAAACCATCGGAAATAATATTGATAAATACAGAAGCTACCCAAGAATTGTTGGTGAAACTGGAGGTAAAGACTTTGTGATGGTTCATGCGAGTGCAGATATCCACCAAGTGAATACTGCTCTAGTAAGAGGATCATTTGAATTTCAAGGGCAAAAATGTTCTGCAGCTTCTAGGGCATATATTCCTAAGAGTATGTGGAATGAATTAAAACCGCTTCTTGTCGAAACCACAAATAGTCTAAAAATGGGAACTACTGAAGATTTCAGCAATTTTATAAATGCTGTAATCGATGAAAAATCTTTCAATAAGATTTCTGGCTATATTGACCGTGTAAAAGAGAGTTCAGATGCTGAAATCATTGCAGGTGGTTCATATGACAATAGTGAAGGTTACTTCATACGTCCAACTATTATTGAAACCACAAATCCAGCCTATGCTACGATGTGTGACGAACTATTTGGACCTGTCTTATCTATATATGTATATCCTGATGAAGAATACGAAAAAACACTTCACTTGGTAGATAATACGTCAGAATATGCACTAACTGGAGCTATTTATGCTAAAGGACGAGAACACATTAATACTGCCCTTCACATTTTAAGAAATTCAGCAGGTAATTTTTACATTAATGATAAGCCTACAGGTGCCGTTGTTGGTCAACAACCATTTGGTGGTGCCAGAGGAAGTGGTACAAATGATAAAGCTGGAGCACCTGCAAACTTGATGCGTTGGACATCTATGCGAACCATTAAAGAAACTTTTGTTTCACCTTCATCATTCGAATATCCATTTCATAGTTAATCAAGAATGAATAAATTATCACTCCTAATCATTGTATTTTTTGCCATTGGTTGTGGGAATAACACAAAGTCTGGTTTTGAAAATGAGGAACCCATTTCTTCAGCTCCCATCGCAAAGTCAAAGATCATCACTACTGATACTTTATACATAGTTGCTATGGGTGAAAATATGAGCAAAATGAAGTTTAATAAAAAAGTCATTCGTGTTCCATCTGAAAAAAATATTACTGTTGCTTTGACGAATGAAAGCACAGATGCAACCATGCCTCATAATATTGTCTTTATTCAAAAAGGATATGCAAATGATGTTGGTCAAGGAGGTCTAAGCCATAAGGACAATGCTTATGTTAACCCTAATGACGAAAACGTCATAGCACATTCTGGTCTTGCACAAATTGGAGAAACAACCTATTTCTCATTCAAAACACCTAAACCTGGGAATTACGAGTTCATTTGTTCCTATCCGGGTCACTGGGGATTAATGAAGGGTGAGTTTATTACCGAATAAAATTAAAATGGATCACCCTCTCCTGGATCAAATGGAGACATGTCATTCATCTTACTGGTATATGTAACACTGCTATCGGTAAATGTATCTGATCCATAATTGCTATATCCCCAGTCTGTAAACTTACCATAATGCTTAACAAACTTCAGATTCACTGTTCCAGGCGAACCATTTCGATGTTTTCGAATGATTAACTCTGTTAAACCTTCATTATCATTGCCCTCTTCATCTTGGGTGATACCATAATATTCTGGACGATAAATGAATGTCACCAAATCAGCATCTTGCTCAATAGAACCAGATTCCCTCAAGTCGGATAGCATCGGACGTTTGTCTTGTCTTTGTTCAACTGCCCTACTTAATTGAGCAAGAGCAATAACAGGAATATCCAATTCTTTGGCTAATGATTTCAATGATCTTGATATGTACGATATTTCTTGTTCTCGATTACCTGCCAACTTTTTATTCCCCTCATCAGCTCTCATCAATTGAAGGTAATCAATGATTATCATATCAATGTTTCGTTGACGCTTAAGCCTACGAGCTTTTGCTTTGAGGTCTAAAACGGTTAGTGCAGGTGTATCATCGATAAAAATACCAGCATCTTCTATTGTACTAATTTTAGTATGCAATTGTTGCCACTCATGTTCTGCTAGTTTACCACTTCTGATCTTTTCAGAAGATAATTCTGCCTCAGATGAAATCAATCGCTTTACCAATTGTAAACTACTCATCTCCAGAGAAAAAAGAGCAATATTTTTATTAGCAATCACCGCAGCATTTCTAGCTACTGACAGGATCAAAGCCGTCTTACCCATACCTGGTCTTGCAGCCAAAATGATTAGATCACTATTTTGCCAACCAGATGTCATACGGTCTAATTCCGTAAAACCAGTAGCAATGCCCGAAAGACCGTCTTTATCCGATTTTGACTCCTCAATATCTTTGATAGCCTTTGCAATCAAATCACTAACCGAATCATAATTCTTAGTCATGCTGTCATTCTTGATCTCAAACAATTGCTTTTCAGATTCATCTAAAAGTTCAAAAGCATCTGAAGTTTCTTCAAAAGCCTTCTCTCCTATTTCTCCTGCAACAGTGATTAATTGACGTTGGATACTTTTTTGAATAACGATATGAGCATGATATTCAATGTTGGCAGCACTACTCACCCTATTGGTTAAAGAGGTAATATAAAATGCCCCACCAGCAGCCTCTAAATTTGCATTCTTTCGTAATTGTTCTGTTACCGTTAGAATATCAACAGGATTACCAGCCATAAATAATTGAAGAATTGCCTCGTAAATCATCTGATGGCTCTCCACATAAAAAGCCTCTTTCTTAAGATAACTTGCCACTTTCTCGGCAGCATATTTTTCCAACATAAGAGCTCCTAAAACAGCCTCCTCTAAATCACGAGCCTGAGGTTGCAATTTGGACATTTGATTCAAATTACTAATTGACATTTTACTTTTTGGGGTATTGACTCGCTTTTTTTCCATGTGTGATACTATAATATCTAACTTGTAAATTTAAAATTAATTACGCTTAAGACTCTCAAAATTATCACGCACAATAACAATTCCTAGTGACCAATTCATCTATTTTAATTATTAACAACCCATAATAAAATGTTTGTGGAACGTTAACAACTCAAACTCAAAAATATAATTAGCTAATAATCAGGGCTATTTTATCAACACCCTTTTTTTGGTGCATAAATGTTTCACGAAATTTCTAATAAATATAGCTGAATTTACTCTACTCAAATAACTGATAATCAGTACATTTATAGTTATCAACCGTTCATATCAAAATAACTCTATTTGTACAAATAGAATAAACTTTCAACGACAATTTTGTAAAAATTAAGTAAAGGACATGAATTGATGGCATGACACACTTTTTTGGTCTTATATTTGTTATGTATATACAAGATGGAGGCACAATTTTCACCAGGAGTAAAAGAAGTAATACAGT
>JAKMFK010000011.1 GCA_022425465.1 Bacteroidia bacterium
TAACTGTTCCTTCTTTTTATATGGATGAGACCGAAGTAACCAACAATCATTACAGAGAGTATGTTTATTGGTTGAAAAGAGTATATGTTGATTATCCTGAAGTTGGAATAAATGCATTACCTGATACAAATGTTTGGAGAAATCGTCTAGCTTACAACGAACCATATGTTGATTTATACTATCGTCATCCGGCATACCAGGATTATCCAGTAGTTGGTGTTAGTTGGCAACAAGCAACAGCATACGCTGCTTGGAGAACGGATAGAGTTAATGAGATGATTTTGATTCGTGAGGGTGTTTTAGAGCCTGAGCCAGATCAGATGAATGAAGCTAATTTCAACACTGATGCATATTACGTTGGACAAAGCGATGGTCTGACCTTTGGTAAACACCAAATGAAAGATTATCGTGTTAAAAGAGGTGGAACTAGACAGGTGAGAATGGAAGATGGTATTATGCTTCCCGATTACCGCCTTCCAACAGAGGCTGAATGGGAGTATGCAGCTCAAGCAAATATTGGTTCTTCTACCTATGAGAATATTAATCAAAAGAAAATATATTCATGGGAAGGGCTAACAGTTCGTTATTCTGGTGGAGATGAGAGAGATCGTGGTCGATTCTATGGTAACTTTAAAAGAGGAAAAGGTGACCAAGGTGGTATAGCAAATCGTTTAAATGATGGTGCTTTAATAACAACTTCTGTTGCCTCGTATTGGCCAAACGACCATGGTCTTTACAATATGAGCGGAAACGTTGCCGAGTGGGTAATGGATGTATACAGACCTCTTTCTTATGAGGATGTAAGTGATTTTAACTCATTTAGAGGAAATGTTTTTGATAAGGTTAGTCTTGACGAAGATGGAATTGTAGACCTTAAAGATAGTTTAGGAAGAATTGTTTACGTACCAGTGACTGAAGAAGAGAATGTGGGTAGAAGAAACTATAAGCGTGCAGATAACATTGGTCATCTAGACGAAGAAACATACATGGATGGAGAACAAGGATATGAATATGGTGTTTCAACTTTAATAGATAATCAAGCTAGAGTATACAAAGGTGGCTCGTGGAACGATCGAATTTATTGGGCATCTCCAGGAACAAGAAGATATTTAGATGAAGAACAATCTTTAAATACGCTTGGGTTCAGATGTGCTATGCACAGAGTGGGTGCACCTTAATTTCATTGAAAGTATAAATTAAAAAAAGGTTGGAGATTTCTCCAACCTTTTTTTATTAATCTACTTAATTAACAAAATTCATCGTAAACTTCTTTTAAATGATTGGATATCATTTCAGCGGTTCTACCTTCAATGTGGTGTCTTTCCACAAAGTGAACTAATTCTCCATCTTTGAAAAGTCCAATACTTGGTGATGAGGGCGGGTAAGGAAGTAAGTATTTTCTTGCTTGATTAGTAGCATCTTTGTCTTGTCCTGCAAAAACTGTATATAAGTGCTCTGGTTTTTTATCTCCTGTCAATGAGTCGATTGCTCCGGGTCTAGCACTTCCTGCTGCACAACCACATACACTATTCACAACTAATAAAGCAGTGCCTTTGATTTCATTTAAAGTATTATCTACTTGTTCCGTATCTTTTAATTCAGTAAAGCCATTATTTGTTAAATCTGCTCTCATTGGAGCAACTAATTCTTCTGGATACATATCAATTTTATTTTTTTTACAAATATGCAACAAAAGGGTTTAATGGATTGTTTATATAGTATTAAATTTGCACCCAATTATAAATAAGATGACAACAAAATCAATCGCAAGATTTAAAGTTAAAGATATTTCACTTGCAGAGTGGGGTAGAAAGGAAATTGAAATTGCCGAGGCAGAAATGCCGGGCTTAATGGCACTTAGAGAGGAATATGGGGCTTCTAAACCTCTTGCAGGTGCTAGAATTGCTGGTTGCCTACATATGACTATTCAAACTGCTGTTTTAATTGAAACATTAACGGCACTTGGAGCAGAGGTTACTTGGAGTAGTTGTAATATTTTCTCAACACAAGATCAAGCTGCAGCTGCCATAGCTGCTGCAGGTATTCCTGTTTTTGCATGGAAAGGAATGAACGAAGAAGAATTTGATTGGTGTATTGAGCAAACTCTTCATGCTTTTGAGGATGATAAACCACTAAACATGATTCTTGATGACGGAGGTGATTTAACAAATATGGTATTAGATAAATACCCTGAGCTAGTTGATGGAATCAAAGGTATATCAGAAGAAACTACTACAGGAGTTTTGAGATTACATGACAGAGAAAAAGCAGGCACACTTCCATTGCCAGCAATAAACATCAATGATTCAGTTACTAAATCTAAATTTGACAACAAATATGGATGTAAAGAGAGTGCAGTTGATGCTATTCGACGAGCTACTGATGTAATGATTGCCGGTAAGGTTGCTGTAGTAGCTGGTTATGGTGATGTAGGAAAAGGAACTGCTGCTTCATTATCAGGAGCTGGAGCTCGCGTGATTGTAACTGAAATTGACCCTATTTGTGCTCTTCAAGCAGCTATGGATGGATATGAGGTTAAAAAAATGGAAAATGCTATCCCTAGAGCTCAAATTGTAGTTACAGCTACGGGTAACAAAGATATTCTTGTTGAAAAGCACTTCAAATTAATGAATGATAAGACGATTGTCTGTAACATCGGACACTTTGATAATGAGATTGATGTTGCTTATTTGAATAAAAATTATGGAGACACCAAATTTGAAGTTAAACCTCAGGTAGATGTATATAATGTTGACGGTAACGAAATCATTCTTTTAGCTGAGGGGCGATTAGTAAACTTAGGTTGTGCTACTGGACATCCATCTTTTGTTATGAGTAATTCATTTACGAATCAGACACTCGCTCAATTAGAACTTTGGAAAAATTCGGACAGTTATGAGAATAAGGTTTATGTTCTTCCTAAGCACCTAGACGAAAAAGTTGCAGCTCTTCACCTTGCTAAAATTGGTGTTGAACTGGAGGAGTTAAGTCAAGATCAGGCTGATTACATAGGTGTCGGAATGCAAGGTCCATACAAAGGAGAGCATTATCGATACTAGAATTTATCATAAAGTTTAATATACAAACGCCCAATTTCATCTTTGAGATTGGGCGTTTATTTTATGCGTGAAATTCCTGTTGATCCTTTCAGTGAGTATATTACATCTGAATTTATTATCTCATCAAAATTTAAATTTTCTTCTTTTAATTGAAACCCATAATTTGATGAAAGATACCGTTGGGTAACACCATTAACGCCTCCAATATTCTTAGATATAATTAAGTCTTCTCCTTTTTTGACTAAAATATTACTGATCAGTTCTTCACAGATATGTCCATCTTGATTTTGGATAAAAAGATAGTCTAGGTTTTGATGTTTTTTGTAATCAGCAGCCAAAACATAGTATATGCTGGAGAGACTTTTAACAATAAGCCATTTTACGTTCGGTTTAGGCTCTGGATATAGTCCTATCGTTCCTATTTGTTTAGGTGATTTTTCTAATTCAGCGTTTAGGTCTAATGTGATTGGTAAAAAAAAAGGTGTTGAATATTCTTCAGAGGTGTAATCAAAAGCTAATTCATTATTTTCTGCGAGATATTTTCCGCTGCCTGTTCTAAAAAAGTTAATTCTAATTAGCTCACTAT
This sequence comes from Bacteroidia bacterium, assembly GCA_022425465.1. GTDB lineage: Bacteria > Bacteroidota > Bacteroidia > NS11-12g > UBA9320 > UBA9320. The sequence continues at coordinate 3,646 of JAKMFK010000011.1, forward strand.
CTGATGATTTAAGTGAATAAATAAAAGCTTCATCAATTCGAAACGTAGGAATTAACTTGTAGATTTCAATAGCTTCTTGAATTCGGTCTATATGTTGGTTGATGAGTGGAATTTGTCCATTAGTTACACGTATTGTCTCAAAAAAACCATCTCCGTATAAATAACCACGATTCATAATTAATTGAATATTCCCGCAATGGTTGCAGTCATTAGACATGCTAATGTTCCTCCAAAAAGTGATCTTAAACCTAATCTTGCTAAAGTAGAACGCTGATTAGGTGCAATAGAACCTATTCCACCAATTTGAATTCCGATCGAAGCAAAATTTGAAAAACCACATAATGCATAGGTTAAGATTACAATTGTTCTTTTTTGAATAAGTTCACTGCCACCACTAGCGATAATGTCTTTTAAAGATAGATAAGCAATGAATTCATTGATTACGGTCTTTTCACCAAGTAATTGACCTGCTAGTACGATGTCATTAAGTTCGATACCTATAATCAAGGCAAGTGGTGCAAATAGATAACCTAGAATCATTTGCAAATTAAAGCTATCATAGATGGTATTGGATTGGATGAAATTATTGAGTGAAGTGAATTTCCAAGATCCAATCCCATCAAAATCACCAATGATGTTTATGAGCAAGTAGTTTATCAGGGCTATAAAAGCAAGAAAAACAAGAATCATACCAGCAACATTAACGGCAAGTTTTATTCCGTCGGTAGTCCCTAGTGATATTGCTTCTAGAGGACCATTACCCATTTTTTCTTTGTTGATATCAAGATTTTGATTGACTTCTTCTGTTTCTGGGAAAAGTATTTTAGCACAAACTATAGCAGCAGGTGCAGAAAGGATAGAAGCTGTAAGCAAATGTTTGGCGAATTCTTGTTGAGCAGCGATATCATCACCACCCAAAAAACCAATAAATGCGGCGAATACACCTCCAGCTATAGTAGCCATTCCACCAGTCAT
>JAKMFK010000039.1 GCA_022425465.1 Bacteroidia bacterium
AAACAAAAGTTAATGAAAATATTGGATGACTTGGAAGTTGAAACAAGACCAGTTGTTGCGGGTAATTTGTTGCTTCACCCATTCTTAGAAAAATGGAAGAATAGTGTTGAAGTTCCAAATGCCGAAAGATTAAACGAGTGTGGTTTGTATGTGGGCAATAGTCAATTCGTAAACATAGAAATGATACATAAAGTTTTTAATGTAATTAATGATAAATGGTGAAGATTTTGTTAAATCATATGGGTATTGGCGATGCCATTATGTTGAATGGTATGGTCAGACATTTCGCGGAAGATGATAAAGTTGTTGTAGTGGCAAAGAGTTGCCATGAAATATTAATGCGTTTTATGTATCGTGATTTGGGAGACCAAATTGATTTTATTTTTGTTGAGACAACACAGCCACAACATGTGTGGAAAAAAGTTTGGGAATATTACAATAAATGTGGACACCATACTAGAATAATTCCACTTTCAACATATGGAATGGATGACAACACTTGGGCAAATTGGACACAAACTGAAGGAATGTCTAATTGGTCAGCAGTAGTATATAACCAAGCAGGTGTTCCCCATGAATACATGAGAACAAAGTTTAAACTTATAAGAGAACCAGAAAGAGAACTTAAGCCTCCAGAAAAACCATATATATTTGTTCATGATGACCCAGAGCGAGGTAGGGTTATAAATGTTGATACAGAATTTGATGTTTTCAAGCCTCATAGTAAAGTGACCAATTTGAGAGAAGAATATTTTGAATCAAATGTTCCAAATATTTTTGATTATATTTCAATCATTGAAAATGCAAAAGAAGTGCATTGTATGAACTCAAGTTATAATTGGTTTATTGAACTTATGAAATTGGGTAAAAAGGAAACAAACTTTTTCCATACAACCGTGGCTCATAAATATTATAAACCAAGTATCGTCAAACAAGTATTTTCAGATGATGTTTGGACTTTTGTAGATGAAGAATAAAATATAAATTATTTATAAGATGAACAAGAATATTGTTACTCCAGAAATGAAAAGAGATCAAAAAAAATTTTTAAATGAAACAAAAAAAATGTTCAACGAAATGAAAGTAGAATTTAGAAGTTCTGTAAAAAGTAGAAATAAAATCCCAAACAGAAAAGCATACATACAAGATTTGATGACTTTAAGAATACGAATGGAACTCTATAAGACTACAAGTCCATCATATCATACAAGCCCTAACTATAAAGGGTTAAGAAAATGTATAGTAAATACAATGAATAGACAGAGAGTTAATTATAGAACTAGAAATAATACAAATTAAAGACCTAAGTCATTTTTAATTTAATAATTGTCAAATCATGTTGACAATCCTCAATCACCTTGGCCTTGGCGATCAATTAGTCATCAATGGACTTGTTCGCCATTTCGCAGAGATTGAAGATTGTGTTCAAATTTTTGCTAAGAAGTCCCATGTCCCAAGTGTCCGATTTATGTATAGAGACCTTGGATCCAAAGTTGTTGTGGTTCCAGTCCATGGCTCGTGCCACACGGCTGAGATGATGCAGTTGGCTAAAGGTCGCGTTTTGAAACTTGGAGTTCATGGAACCCCTCATCAATTATTTGGTGATTTGGTTATGGGTAAATATTCAGAATATACTAATTGGGTTGCTATGATGTATATTCAAGCTGGTTTGAATCCTAATACAATGTATAAAAAGTTCAAAGTTGTTAGGGATAAATCAAGAGAATTATTACCTCCCGACAAACCATATATTTTCATTCATGATGATAAACAAAGAGGTAGGGAAATAAAAATTTATGGTTCCGATAAGGAAATTTACAGACCTATTGTTTCAAAGGCTTTACCAGATGGAACCTATGAGTTTGACGATTTTAACATTTTCGATTACTTGTCAATAATTGAAAATGCTAGTGAAAGACACATGATGAATTCAAGTTATAACTGGTTGGTTGAAATCTTGGAAATTGGAAGTAAATCAAATAACTTTTTTCATTTGAACATTGGTGCCCATGATTACTTTCCGGAAAGGAACACAAAAACTTTGTGCACCGCTGACCTTTGGACATTTGTCTAATAACTCTTTTCCTCAATAATGTTAGAACCAGATTCTAAATTAATTTTCTTTTTAATAACAGCTCTTTCATCATTGAAAAAATAAACCATTCTCGCCTTTGTTATAAATTCTTCGT
>JAKMFK010000057.1 GCA_022425465.1 Bacteroidia bacterium
CCACATTAGACCTAATTTCAGATAATAAAAAATCGTTCTTAACAAAATCGTTTTATATCAACCTCTGTTGGCAAAGGTATGCCTTGCTCCATATAATCAGTCATTTCTTGAACTAATAATGGAGCCATACTAATAGCCTTGCTGCCCATTCCATTAACAAAATACATGGAATCAATAGCTGGATGCATTCCTAATATAGGCTTTCTATCAGGAGAAGCTGGTCGAATTCCACAGTAGTGATTTACCAATTCATAGGGTACGTTTATCAGTTTTCTCAACCTTGATTCAAGCTCTTCTTTCATCGCTGTAGTTGGCTCAAGAGATGTTTGATTCTGTTCGTAAGTAGCCCCCACCCTCCATAAATCATCGCCCATAAACTGAATAAATACTGGACCTAAATAAATAGTATCTTCAGGTATCCCTTTAGCTCGAATCTCAATAATTTCTCCCTTTGTTGGAATAATTTTTACGTAATCATTCAAATACGGATTTTTTACAGCTTCATATCCCTCACAAAATACAATCTTATCATATGAGAAATTTTGATATTTTTTTTGATCCGTATCGAGTTTTGAATAGTCAAAAGAATCGGATTCTGTCGGAAGCATTGTGTTGCAAGCTTTCAAAAAAGCCTTAGTGTCCATTTCTCCAGCTAGATAAATATTCAAAATACCAAATGAAGTATTTAGCCCTGGAATTTGATCATGTGAAAATGAACAGAAATTATTGTATTTATCAAGGTGAGCCTTACTTAACCACCTATTCTGTTCTCCAGCGTTGGCAATAATTCGCTTCATCGGTCTACTCGAAAAGAAACTGGATTTTAATCTAGTTTCTAAACGTTGATAATAGTTTGCAAGAGATGGGAAATATTGATCTGATCGCCAGCCAACGGTAAAATATTTACCCACCACAGGATTTACCAATCCAGCTGCAACCCGCGTGCTTTGATTTTCATTCCATTTATCATAAACAAGGGTAGAATATCCTCTATCCATAAGTTCCATTTGCAATAACCTTCCGGATATTCCTCCCCCGATAATTAAATAATCTACATTCATCAATAGCTCAACAAAGATACTCTGACAATAATTTATGTTATTTGCACTATGAATAAATTATTCGTAGTTGGTTTAATTTTCATAGGAATCCTTGCTGCTTGTCGAGATGAAATCAATTTACCCGAATACGATAGCTATGTAGACGGAGAATCACCAAATTTTGAAATTGTATATCCCAATGAAGACACAACAATCAATAATAATGATTCTGTTCGTATTCAAATCACTTGCAGCGATAATTACGAAATCGATAGTTTTTTCTTTGAGATTAATCCTACTAATGATCCTTCCGATCTAGTGGTCTACAAAACAGCTGTTAATGATAGCTTATACGAATTCAGCTTCAATTACCTTTTCCCAACCAAAGATAGTATGCGGTATGAGGCGTATGTGAAAGCTATTGATTTAGTTGGTAATTCCAACAATAAAGTATACTTCTTCACAGCTAAATAATGGCTATTAAAATTGTGCGTTTTATTCTGAGTCTGTTGTTTTTAACAGTTCATGCATTAGCCTATTCTCAGCTCTTGGACACCTCCTCTGTTCATGATTATAACCCTACCGATATTCAAATTCAACAAACGGAAAATTTCACCTTTTTAGATACCACACAGACTAATCTAGATACTACCTTAAACCTTTTTTACAACTACTATCCCACCTATCAAAATAACTTTCCCTTTATTGACCTTGGTCTAGAAGCTACTCCTGTTCTATCACTTTCTCAATCAAATCGACGTCAATTAAGACTTCAATTGGGGGCAGATCATATGAGACCATATTTCTATGATTATGCTGTGCATATCTATCAAACAGACAAACCCTTTACACGATTTAATTATTCTCAAGGTGCTAATGAAATGCTATCCATTGAGGCAACCCACGCCCAGCAAATTTCGAAAAGGCTTTCATTTGGAGTAGATTACCGTAGAATCAAGAATCAAAATTTTTATTTCTCCAATCTTCAAAATTTTTCAAGAGTGCGAATGGGGAATTTATTCAACACCAAGTTTTATACGAGCTATTATTCAACAGATCGAAAATACGAGATGGTAGCATCATATATTTGGAACCGATCAAAGCATGTTGAATCTGGAGGATTGTCTAGCGATTCCGCTTTTAACTCGCAAATAGGGAGAGATAAACTCAATAATAGCCTAGTTAGTTACACAGATGGTATTGGAACTATCGCCCAAAACCAATTTAGACTAACTCAGTATTTCAGACCTGGAGGGATGTCGACTGACTCCACATTAAATGCTTCTTTAAATCAATTCAATCAGCAATTTTTTATTTCTACCGCTCTAAAAAATGAACGACTTGAATTTGAGGACAACAACCCAGATAGTTTAAACTATGATTCCTCACTCTTACCCTTCAAAGATTCCAGTTATCATCGATCTGTAGAAAATGAAATCGGATATATGGTAACACTAGGTCGAAATAAAATGGCTACAAGTATTATCCACGATTTTAGTACAATCTATCAAAATTTCGAAAGAGAAACATTTCAAAATATCTACTTGTCAAGCAAGGGAATTATTGAAATAAATAAAATGAGCTTCATTCCGAAATTGAAATTAGGCATATCGGGATATAATGCGGGGGATTATTCCATTGACGGAATTGTATCGACGAATCTAAATGAAATCGAAATTAAAGGTGGTTTCTCCATACAACAAGTTGAACCCACATTCATGCAACAAGAGTTTAATAGTAATGCTATTCAATGGAATAATGACTTTTCAAAGGTAAGTGTAAATCAAGTTCATGGTTCATTGTCAACCCAACAGACAAATCATAACTTGAAATTTGATGTTATGGCTGAAAATACCAACGGACTTGTATATTACCATAGTGGTAATCAGATTTCACAATTCAATGATAATTTGAATTGGTTGAGAGTCATAGTTAGTCATCATTTTAAAAACGAATATGTTGGATCTGATTTTAGCTTAACCTACCAAAACTCCTCTAACCAAGAAATACTTCCAAGACCTGAAACTGCAATTTCGGGAAATCTCTTTACACAATTTAGATTATTCAAAAAGAATTTAAATGTTCAATTGGGAGTACGATCCTATTGGTTTAACTCTTTTAATAGTCCGCGATACAACCCCTACACAAGAGCTTGGCACAATACCAATGAACTCTTTGAATCAACTCCTCCTATTCAGGTTTATACAAATGCTAAGGTTAAGAGTTTCTGTTTCGGTGTGGAATTTTTCCATATACAACAGGGACTAATGGGAGAAAATTACTACAGCTCACCTGGATATCCAATGATGCCTAGAAATTTGAGATTAAATATTCGTTGGGACTTGAATAATTAA
>JAKMFK010000103.1 GCA_022425465.1 Bacteroidia bacterium
TCAAATGTGACCTTAAATCTAAATATCAAATTACTCATGAAGTTGCAAACCTAATTTTTTTCCTTGCTCTATTACAAATTTAAAAGCATCATTATAATTATTGGGAATAATACCATCTAAAATGGCATCTTTTAATGCAGATTTAATAATGCCGATTTCTTTTCCTGGTTTTATTCCGAACAAGTTCATAATTTCATCGCCTTTAATGGGAGGTTGCCAATTTCTGATTCTATCACGTTCCTCTACAAGAGCGATGTTTTGCTCAACGTTAATTAGATTCTTTTGAAAACGCTGCTCTTTTATTTTATTTTTTGTGGTAATGTCACTTTTACATAAGATCATAAGATCTTCAAGATGTTCACCAGCATCAAATATGAGTCTTCTGATAGCAGAATCAGTTATGTTTTCTTTAGTTAATGCTATGGGTCTAAGGTGGAGTTGAACAAGCGTTCGAACCTTTACCATGGGAGCACCAAGTGGAAGTTTTAATTTGGAAAAGATAGGTTTAACCATTCGAGAACCCTTATCTTCATGTCCGTGGAATGTCCACCCTTCTTCTTTTACAAATCTTTTGGTAGGAGGTTTTGCTATATCGTGAAGTATGGCAGCCCAACGAACCCAAAGATTATTTGTGCGTTCACAAATTTGGTCTAAAACTTGGAGTGTGTGATAGAAATTGTCTTTATGACCTTTTCCATCTCTTATTTCAACTCCCTGTAGTTTTACCATTTCCGGGAAAAACTGGTGAAGAAGTTTAGTATCAAATAGGTGTTTGAATCCAATACTTGGTTTTTGGCTGAGGATAATCTTATTCAATTCGTCTGTAATACGTTCTTGAGAGACAATGGAAAGGCTTTTTGCCTCAGATTTTAGTGCTTTATGTGTTGTGCTTTCAATTTTGAAATCAAGTTGACTCGCAAATCGAACGGCTCGCATCATTCTTAGTGGGTCATCTTTGAATGTGATAACTGGATCTAGTGGTGTACGAATAATTTTATTTTTTAGATCGGTAAGTCCATTGAATGTATCGATCAACTTGCCAAAATCATCTTTTTGCAAACTTATCGCTAGGGTATTAACAGTAAAATCTCTCCGATGAATATCATCCTCAAATGTACCGTCCTCTATTTTTGGTTTTCTACTTTTTCGATCGTAAGACTCTTTTCTTGCACCAACAAATTCAAATTCCCAATCATCTGTTTTAATTTGGGCTGTACCAAAGTTTTTAAATATGCTCAAAGAGGCATTTTTTAGTCTTTTTTGAACAGCTTGTGCTAGTTGAATACCACTACCTACAGTAACAAAATCAACATCTTTTGATTTTCTATTTAATTGTAAATCTCTAACATAACCTCCCACAACGTAGGTTTTAAAACCAAGCGATTTGGACTCTTTTGATACCAATTGAAATATGGGGTGTGCTAATCCGTTATGATTCACGATGCGAATGTAACACTAGGTAAAATAATTTTGATGTTTCTTTTGATTAAATATCCATTCTTATGAATCCAAAGAATCGAACGCTTGAATCGTATATTTGCTGTATATGAAAGTGAGTTTTCTTGGAACAGGTACTTCTCAGGGTGTGCCTATAATAGCCTGTAATTGTGCGGTGTGTCAATCGAATGATCCAAGAGATAAACGACTTAGAAGCAGTGTTTTAGTTGAGAAAAATGGATTTCAGATTGTAATCGACACGGGTCCTGATTTTAGACAACAAATGCTTAGAGAAAAAATAGAAAAATTAGACGCTGTAGTCTTCACTCACGAACACAAAGACCATATTGCTGGTTTTGACGATATCAGAGGCTTTAATTGGCGAGAAAAAAAGCCAATGGAGGTCTATGGGAATAAGAATGTTGAATTAGCTCTTAAACGTGATTTTCATTATGCATTTGGCGAAAGAAAATATCCCGGCGTACCCAAATTAAATCTTCATGTAATTGACAAAAAACCTTTTAAAATTGGACCTTTAGAAATAAGACCAATTGAGGTTATGCATTACAAGCTACCTGTTTTAGGATTCAGGATTGAGGATTTTACATACATAACAGATGCTAATTATATCAGTGATTCGGAGAAGGAAAAAATAAAAGGGAGTCGAGTTTTGGTCCTAAATGCGTTGAAAAAATCAGAACATATTTCTCATTTTTCTCTAGATGAAGCTATTGATTTAGCAAAAGAATTAGAGGTTGAGAAGACTTATTTTACCCATATTAGTCATCAAATGGGTTTCCATTCAGAGGTTTCAGAGGATTTACCTCAAGATATTGAGCTAGCGTATGATGAGCTTCAGATTTTTATTGATTAGATGATATTAACCTCAGTTTCCAGTTGAATTTGATAGGTGTCCCAAACGCTTCTCTTGATATCCTCAGCTAATTTTTTTACTTCACTTCCTGTTGCGTTCCCATAATTCACCAGTACAAGTGCTTGTTTTTTATGAGCACCCGTGTTCCCAACTCGTTTTCCTTTCCAACCCAGACTTTCAATTAACCAACCTGCAGGAACTTTTACTTCCTTATCATTAACAGGGTAGCTTTTAATTGTTGGAAATTTTTCTAATAAACCATTAAACTGACTTAAGGGTATTACGGGGTTTTTAAAAAAACTGCCGGAATTTCCAAGATCTGATGGGTCAGGTAGCTTACTCTTTCGAATAGCAATTACGGCATTACTCACATCTTGAATAGTTGGTACTTTGATGAGATTATCATTTAACCATTTCTCGATATCTCCATAGCTCGTATTCAATTGATGATTTTTCTTAGTTAACCGTACTCCGATATCTGAAACAAAATATTTTCCTTTAAGTGACTTTTTGAAAATGCTCTCTCGATATCCAAATTCACACTCTGGGTTTGTGAATTTTTTAATTTCTTTAGTTTCTATGTTGACAGCACTAACATAGGTTAGTACATCTTTAATTTCTCTACCATATGCTCCAATATTTTGCATTGGAGCTGCACCTACAGAACCAGGAATAAGGCTCATGTTCTCAATGCCACCATACCCTTTTTGGATACAATACATAACAAATTCATGCCAATTTTCACCTGAAGCGACAGCTAATTCAATGTAATTTTCATCTTCATTAACTGTACAAATTCCTTTGGTTTGATTAATGATTACTGGTTTATTTATACTTTTTGTAAGAAGGATATTACTACCACCACCAATTATGAAACAATCCTTTAAATTCGAGATGTGGTCAAGTTGTTTTAATTCAGTAAGATAAATGATGTTTTTAGCTGATACATCTATACCAAATGTATTGAATTTTTTTAGGGATAAATTCAAGTTTTGATTGCTCATCTATGCAATAGTATTGCGTGTTTTTGGATTTTTTAAGTATTTTTCCCCACAAATCAACGCCATATGAAAAAAGTACTAGCCTTAACCACAATTTTAATTGCTCTACTTTCTGCTTGTGGAGATGACGATGCAGTAGTAACAACTAATCAACCACAAGATCTGTGTGATAGTATTGACATTACATACACAAATGATATCGCAGCTATACTTGAAAATGCAGGTTGTTCTGGGGTTTACTGTCATGGTTCTGGAACTGGAGGCTTCACAATGAATGATTATGAAACAACAAAAGCATCAGCAGAGAATTCAAAGTTTTTAATGGCGATTAAGCACGAGATAAGTGTTAGTCCAATGCCCAAGTCAGGGAATAAGTTAAGTGATGAAAACATCCAAAAAATTGAGTGTTGGATTCAAAATGGTTTTAAAGAGTAATTCATTTTTTGATGGCTACTGTCATCTCACGCTTTCCATTCGCACCAGGGGGGTGTTCAAGTTCAAACCCAACGCTTTTTAGGTCACGCTTTAGTTTTCCGGCGGCGGAGTAGGTTGTTAGGATTCCATTTGGTTTGAGCGATTCAAATAGTTTTTTAAAAATAGTTTTATTCCACAGCTCAGGTTGTTTTTTAGGGGCAAAAGCATCAAAAAATACCACATCATATTTTTTAAAATCAAGAATGACTTCCTCAAGTTTTTGTTGAGTTTTGTAAATAACAAAATTTTCTGTTAGATGTACACTTATTTCCCAGCTAGCCTCATGAATTTCCTCAAATAATTTTTTATCATTGAGTAGTTGACCATAGTTCAGCTGATTCAATAAGTTATGAGGTATGGGGTATGGTTCGAGTGTATGGTAGTATATTTTTCTATTTTGTTTTTTTGCTTCTTGTGTTGCAAGTAGTGCATTAAGCCCAGTTCCAAGACCAATTTCTAAAATATGAATATCCCCATTGATACGGTTGATACCATGACGAATAAATACGTGATTCGATTCGGAAATAGCCCCATTTCTACTGTGATAAGTTTCATCCATTTTGGGGATGTAAAGGGTTTTTTCACCGTTTTTAGTTGTGTGTAATTCCAATCATTCAAAAGTAAAATTAATTGATGTTTATTTGCACCTAGATGGATTATAAAACATTATCAATTATTATCCCAGTTTATAATGAGGAAAAAACAATTCACCTCATTCTAGATAAAATTAAGGAAGTTCAGTTAATCAATGAATTGAATAAAGAAATTGTCATGGTTGATGATTCTTCAACGGACAATTCATGGAAAAGGTTAGAAGAATACAAATCTCAAAATCCTGAATTAGAGATATCACTTTATCGTCATTCATACAACCAAGGAAAAGGTGCAGCATTAAGAACAGGTATTCAAGAAGCAAAGGGAGATTTGATCATTATACAAGATGCTGATTTGGAGTATGATCCATTTGAGTATAACGAGTTACTTAAACCAATTACTGATGGACATGCTGATGTAGTATATGGAAGTCGATTTATGGGAGGGAAACCTCATCGCATTTTATTTTTCTGGCATAGTATAGGTAATGGGCTACTTACACTTATGAGTAATGCTTTAACCAATCTTAATTTAACCGATATGGAGACCTGCTATAAGTTGTTTAAAGCACCTGTTATTAAGTCGATACAACTTAAGGAGAATCGATTTGGATTTGAGCCAGAAGTAACAGCTAAAATATCACGTATTCCAGCAATACGCATTTATGAAATTGGAATTTCATATTACGGAAGAACTTATGCAGATGGTAAAAAGATTGGTTGGAGAGATGGTGTAAGGGCAATCTACTGCATCTTAAAGTATAATCTTTGGGCGAAAGGTTAATCTAAAATTATACAATCGTTTTTTCACTTCGGGTATTGACAAAGAGTACATTTCCAATTTTGTCATAACCCATAAAAGTTTCATGTCCAGCATGTTTTACTTGTTCGTATTGAAAGCCTACAATAGTTAAATCTGCATCCCTAGACTTTTGGTTAATGATGTCTTTCTCGGAAACACCTTCTGCTTTCGAAATAATCTCAATGTTGTTAGCAGATATTGGGAGTCTACCTGTGCTAATCATTTCAAGCATTTTATTACGTTGTTCCTCTGCATCCTCCTCTGCACAAACATTAAATAACTTAATCTGACCTCCATTACTCCAATCAGGATGACCTAGTATGATATAGGCAAGATAGATCATGAGATTTGCATTTTGATAGTCACTTCCGGTAATCCATATGTCTATTTCATTATTAAATCCAAAATCTTTATCGCTACTTGATAATATACAAATATCATAGTCCACGGCTTTAGCCAAACCAATATTTTCGGCAATTTCTCGGCATCCCTCTTCCTGATGTTTATTGAATTCAAAAAGAATCATATTGTTCTCTTGTCCACTAATACCAGGTAACTGAAGAGCTTGAATAATACTATTTACATAATTAGGATTAACCATGGTGTCAACAAAAACAGAACTGTCTGATATTTGGGCCATTTTGATTAACCTTGCATGATCCAATTCTGATTGGCGTATAGTTTTTGAACTTAAGTATCCATTAATATGATGAATGTAGGTTCCAAATCCAATTCGATGAGAAATCCATCGTAACAAATCAAATGCAGCAAATCGATCAAATGAATCTTTGGATATAGCTACCACTGAGGGTCTCCATGCCTCATTGGCACTTGCTTTACGTTTTTGGAGAAAAACTTGTAGATTCCTACTGATTTGAAAAATTACGCCACTAAAAATAATTGCCATATCTCCTTTTTTATGATAAAAGCTCAAAAGTCCGTACATAACAGTCATCAGTAAAATGGCAATAATAGCATAACCCGTATTGATCTTAAACATGAGACCGATACACATAACAGCACCCAACAAAGAGATGTACCACTTACTTTTAAATGAAGGTCTATAAGCTGGATTTGATGCAAAGTTTTCAAATAAACTAATCAGACAAATTGAACCGTAAGTCACCATGAAAAACATAGAAATGATTTCAGCTACGGCATTTACATCGCCCATAAGTACAAAAAAGAAAGCAATGATGCATGTTACCAATGTAGCATTAACAGGTTCCCCGTTTTTAACTTTTAGTTTACTAAGCCAATTATTTAGTCTTGGAATGGGTATTATTCGATCTGCAGAAATGGCGTTGAGTGTTCTAGGAGCTACCATTATACTGCCCAAGGCAGAGGATATTGTTGCAGCAGCAAGACCAATGGGAATAATTGGCCACCAAATTGCGATATCTCCCATGATAAGTTGATTGTCAAGATTGCCAAGTTGAGCAGTCGTTGCACTGGATCCAAGTTTAATGGCAATAAATACATAAATGACCATTCCAATCAGTGTGGCTGCTAATGTTCCCAGAGGAATAGATACTTTAGGGTTTTTTAGATCTCCGGATAATCCCACACCAGCGGTCATCCCTGTAAATGCAGGAAATACAATAGCAAAGATGAAAAAGAAGTCGTTTTTTTCTTTGTTCAAATGAAACGCATCGGGTTTAATGAATCCTTCAGTTGGACCTCCAGCAAAAAACAGGATAAGTGATAAGGATAGGATTGCTACAACAATATATAACAAAACCATACCACTAGATGCTCCTTTGGTTAACATTAACCAAGACAATAAAAAGACCGAAATAATTCCTATAACCATTTTATTTATCTCAAACGGAAGATATGAGTTGATTATGGGGAGTAGGGGCTCAAAGGCTTCAGTAAATGCAATAAGGTAGAAGGCTACACTAATAGCTTGAGAGAGGTACAGAGCAAGACCAATTGCTGCACCGATGGTTAGCCCAAATGATCTAGAAATGATAAAATATTCACCACCACCCTCCACTTTTTGATTGGTTGCTATTTCAGCAAGAGCCATAGCAGTAGGAATAGTAACAAGATGACCAATAACAATGATTGCAATGGTTCCATAAACCCCAACTTGCCCCACAGAATAACCAAAACGTAGGAACATAATAGCACCCAGAATAGTGGATATGGCTGTTAGAAATACAGGAGCAGTTCCAAATTTACCTTTCGGATTTAGTGATGTTGAATCCATGCTTGAGGTTTATTTAGCAAATATGCTAAATAATTGCTGAACAGAATGTGAATTATGTGATTATTGGTTATCCAATGCCTCTTTATATACCTTAAGACAAAGTTCTCGTGCTTCCTTATGATTTACAATTTCATCGACATATTGGTCCGTACCCCATTCAGGTACCCATTTTTTGATGTAGGTATGGTCTTTGTCAAATTTTTCAATCTGTGTGTAGGGGTTGAAGATTCTAAAATAGGGAGCAGCATCCACACCAGAGCCAGATGCCCATTGCCAGCCACCGTTGTTGCTAGCTAAATCAAAATCCAATAGCTTTTGGGCAAAATAGGCTTCTCCCCATCGCCAATCAATAAGCAAGTGTTTAGTCAAAAAACTTGCTACAACCATGCGAACTCGATTGTGCATAAATCCTGTTGCATTCAATTCTCTCATACCAGCATCCACAAGACCGTATCCTGTTTTGCCTTGACACCAGGCTTCGAAGTGCTCTTGTGAGTTTTTCCAAGATATCGCATCGTATTTGGGTCGGAAGCTACCTTCTTTAACATGCGGAAAGTGGTATAAAATTTGGCTGTAAAAATCTCGCCATATCAGTTCGTTTAACCAGGATTCACTGAGAGATTTACCCTTGCGAACTTTTTCTCGAATACTGATTGTACCAAATCGAAAGTGAACAGATAATTTTGATGTACCATCAATACCAGGGAAGTTTCTTTTTGAACCATAATTTTTAATAATACCTACTTGGGTGGTTATGCTTGGAAAATCCATTGTGTTTGGCACAAATCCCATTTGTTCAAGGCCTATATTTTCAGTTGGTGCTGATTTTATAAAGTGATTGAAGTACTTTTCATTTTCATAGGAGGTAATATCTTTATCCGTGAGAGTAGACTTCCACTTCCGATTGTAGGGAGTATATACCACATATGGGTCTCCATCGTCTTTTGTTATTTCATCTTCTTCAAAAATGACATGGTCTTTGTAGGCATGAAATAGAATATTATTTGATTTTAATAATTCAGCGATTTTATCATCCCTCTCTCTTGCGTAGGGTTCGTAGTCTTTATTGGTGAAAACAGCTTCGGGTTTTAAATCTTCAATAATAGTTTGCCATATTTCTTCAGGATATCCATAATAAATTTTCAAGTCACTACCCAAATCCAATAACTGTTCTTGTAGATTCACTAATTGGTTATAGATAAATGTGACTCTTGCATCGTCTTTGTCGGCTAATTTATCTAAAATGTTTTTGTCGAAAATAAATATGCATTGCACATCTTGGTACTCACTTAATGCATGATAAAGTGCGGCATTATCGTGAAGCCTTAAGTCTCTTCTAAACCAGTGTATGACCATAGTTAAAGTGATTGAATTGCTTGTTCTATTCCAGTATATTGATGAACATCAAAAGATGCTAGCCTAGGAGAGGTAACCCGATAACTATTGAGTAATGTAGCTGATGCTTCTCCGAGAACTATTTTTAAAAGAAATGCAGGTACGTTGGGCAAAAAGTTGGTTCTACCCGATTTCCGAGCAATACATTTCATAAGGGTATTCATTTGGAAAGGTTCTTTCCCTACAGCATTGTAGGTATCGGGCGTAATATTACCAAGTAAAATTTGGTGAATAAGGTGAGCAAATTCGAGATGATGAGTATATCCAGCCCACATTTGCCCATTTCCGAATGCTGATAATAGGTTAAATCTTGCTAATCTTGCGAGTATGGGATAAACACCACCATTTATACTCATATAAAGACCTATTCTTAGTATAGATTTTTTAGTGTTTGGGTTAAGGTTTTGGGTAGCCGATTCCCATTCATAACACAAGTTTCCCATGAAGTCGTTTCCTTTTGGTGATTCCTCCGTAAGTATACTTTCATTACTATTGCCATAGTATCCCATAGCACTTGCTTGGATAAAGTGTTTGATTGGAAGCTTTTTATCGTTGATAGTGTCTATCAATAGTTTAGTAGCGTTCACTCTTGAATAGGTTAATTCTTTTTTTCTGGATTTCGTCCATCGTCCACCAATAATTGAACTGCCAGCGAGATTGATGACAATGTCCACATTTTCGAAAGCATCAGGATCAATCGTTTTATCTTCAAGATTCCAATAAAAAGCGTTTTTATCTTTTTGGGTAGGCTTTCTAGTCAGGATTCGAACTAAATATCCCAATTGGGTGAAATATGTTTTTAAATCAGAACCGATAAGTCCTGATCCACCGCTAATAAGGATAGTTTGCATGTGATTATAACCATTGTAAGAATTGATTTGTTTGTAAAATTCATTCGTCAATTAGTGATTTTTATAGACATTTGCTGAAGTGAAAGTGACTTCAATACGTATACGAGGATATCATTGTGATGCATATGGACATGTGAATAATGCTCGATTCCTGGAATTACTTGAAGAAGCTCGATGGAAGTTCTTAGAACCAGCAGTTCAAGATCGTTTTTTTGAAACAGAAAAACTGTTGTTTGTTGTGGTGAATATCAATATTGCTTTCAAAAGACCTTTATTACCTCACCAGTTGATTCACATTCATATCAAAGATCTGGTTTATAATAATCGAAGTGTTTCTATGATTCAAGAGATCATTGATGACAAATCTTCTGTGGTTTGTTCAAGGGCAGAAATTCAATTTGTATTGCTTGATTCAATTACTCAAAAACCTGTTCCAATATCGGATAAGATAAAAGCTAAATTCAAACAATTACTTACCGATGATTAAGAAAATTTCAAGGTGGATATTTGAGGATGTATGGGGATGGAGCGTTTCTGGCAGTATGCCAAAACTTCCCAAGTATCTTTTAGTAGTAGCTCCTCATACCAGTAATTGGGATTTTTTAGTTGGCTTGTTATATAGAGCAATTACAGATGATTTTAATCCAAAGTATGTAGGAAAAAAAGAGTTGTTTGTGTGGCCAATTGGCTATTTGTTTCGTGCCTTAGGAGGATACCCTGTTGAACGATCAAAAAACATGAATTTTGTGGATACTATGGTGTCAGTATATAATTCGAATGAAGAATTTATTACAACTATAACTCCTGAAGGCACAAGGAAATACAATGAAAAATGGAAGACAGGCTTTTATTATATTGCTAAAAAAGCCAATATACCTATAGTGAGAATTGGTTTTGATTTCAAAAAGAAAATCATTGAAATTAATGAACCCGAGTATATCACAAAAGGGGTAGATGAGACTATCAAAGCATACAAAAATTATTTTAAACAATTTGAAGGTAAAAATCCAAAGGACGGAGTAAGATGAAGCGAATGAAAATTGAAATGCCTAGCCAATGGCAATATTCCACAGCGATTGAAGTTAGAGTATCTGACTTAAACTATGGAAATCATATGGGAAATCAACAGTTTTTAGCATATGCTCAAGAGGCAAGGGTTAGGTTTTTGGCTGAGAATGGGTTTACAGAATTAGATTTTGGTGGGGTGTCATTAATACAAGCAGATGCGGCCATAACCTACTCATGTGAAGGACGTTTGGGAGATCAAGTTCAAATTGATATTGCAACCGAAGTTACGGGTAGATCTTCATTTAATGTATTTTATCAATTCACCAATTTAACTCAAGGCAAGCACATGGCAAATATTAGAACAGCTCTAATAAGTTATGATTACGAAAAAAATAGACCAACTGCGTTGTCCAGTATGGCTCTTTCTTCTCCTATACTCAAGAAATAAACTTTAAATTAAAAACCTAGTTGAATGACGATGATTTGGATTAGTTTTTTATCAAATATTTTAATTCTTGGTACGGCTCTTTTTCTTTTGAAATTACACAAAAGTCAGATGAGTTCTAATCAATTTATTTGGTTTATTTTATTGACAGGAATCTCCTCTGGTGTTGCTGCTTTTGGTCATCTCCCTTTGTTGGAGAAAGGGTTAGCAAATTCTCTGCTGTTTGTTTCTAGAATTTTAAGCTTGTGGTCCATCTATTTTTTTACCAATGGGAGTATAGATTTTGCTCGGTTTCATAAAAATAAAATGATTCGAATTACCAATTCGATCCTATTCCTTGCTATGATTTTGGTTTTAGTTTGGAATAACCAATTTCTACCCGTAATGATTTATGGGATAGTAGGTTTTATGGGGATTGGTTTAAGTGCGTACTTTTCTGACATTAATAACGTTAGTGAACCAAAATACTATGTGGTGAGAGGGATTAGCGTACTCTCTTTTTCTGCGTTGGTATTTGCCTTATTCAAGGAAAATTATCATTTTTTGGCTATAAATATCAGCCATATTTTGGTGAGTTTTAGTCTGATATTATTCTCAAGAGGTTTTGTGGGGTTGAATCTACAAGATGAACAAATTAATTCTCAATCTTAGACAAGAACAACCCGACAGTCCTTGGACTAGCAGGGCGAATTCTGAATTTTCCTTTGCTCATCTTTGGTCCCTGTGTCTTGATGATATCATTAAATGTTTTATCGGTACTCGCTACGCTTAGAGCTCCCATGTAGTAGTCAATGTAAAACCAATCATACTTGCTGGCCTCTATATATAGGGTGAATTTTGTGCTACTTCTCCGCTTGGTAATAGCCATTCTTGATTTGAGTACTTTATTTACCTGATTGCCACTAATTGTTGCGATGTGTATGGGGTCAAGACTAATAAACTGTCTTTTGAATGCATCATAATGAAGACTTGTTTTCGTAAATAGGAAATGGGCAGGAACATCACTTGGAAGCTTTATCTTTCCTGATGCTGCCACATAATCAAGAGCTTTTTTGAGTTTTGAATCATCTAAAAATTCTGCAAGAGCTTTTTCTACAAAAGGGTTATTGTTATCTGCAGATTCATTGTCATTTTCATTGATTACCTCGACCATTCGTTTGTAGCAGTCTTCCGGTAGTATAAGATTAAGTGCCATTAAAGATTGAATTACAAATGTGGAGTCGCTGTATTCTTTAAGTATATTGCCAGCTAATTGAGCGTTAAAATTAGGGCCTTGATTAAGATCAAAATTAATCTTGCCCTCACTGTAAACTTCTTTTTTAGCCTCATTAAAAGCTAAATAGCTCCCACGAGGTGAACCTTCGAGAAGCTTCATTGAATCACCTACAAAAAAGGTCTTTTTAGACTCATCGTAATAAAAAATACCGGTGTCTGATGTAAGTTCTAAATCAGCATAGCTTCGTTTAAAATTGAATAGTGTAGGATAGATGTGTGTACTATCATTAGCAATATTTATCGAGGCATACATCTTTCGTCTGTCCTCATTGAATATTTCTGTTGCAGGTATGATGACATTTTCAGGATTAGGTTGTCCTGAATACCTAATCCATCTGCTTGGGTAATAGGTGAATGAGTGCTGTGGTTTTACATAACCATTGAAGAAAATGTGGCGTTGATTACTATATAATTCTGTTTTGCCTTTGTATGCAATTTTAGGACTTAAGAAAAAGGATGATGAATCACTAATGTAACCTTTGGCAATAATAGAGGTGTCACCCTTGCCCTTAACTCTAATCTTATTGAACTTTATAATTTGATGTGTTTGGTGTTTGTCTTTGAATTCATAGGATGCAGATCCATTTAGAGCATATCTCCCTTCAATTTTGATATCTCCATCATAAAGTTGGTGGTATTTTTGAGCTCTTGATGCCAAAATGCGTGATTTTTTGAGTCTTTGAATGTTAGCATTTTCGTGAATATCTACTTTGTTTTCAAACGGATAAATACGACTGTCAGCAACATCAATAAATGGAACTTCTTTTGCGTAAATTATTCCTTTGTTTATATCGAATAGAGCATTTGTACTTTCAAATTTTAAACCTTCTTGATCGTATTTATTGCTAACAAAATAAGATTTACTTTGCAAAAGTTGAGGTCCTTTGTTGAACTCAATAGTGTTATTAGCCATGTCCCATACAAATTCATCCATTGATGTAGCGAATTGATTAAAGGGTAACTGAGTGAAATCGCCAATATTATTAGATTTAAAATCACCAATTTGCTTTGTGAAATCAATGTGAGAATTTAAGTTATCTGATGAAAAAGCAATCTTACTTTGATCAAGGGCGTTAATTTGAACATCAGATACGAGGGCATTTACCTCGTTAGGTTTGAATTTCATATCAGATGATTTTAAGCTAGCCTTATCCCATACCAACGATCCATTTCCTGCCAACTGTTGACTGGTTTGAACAAGATTGCCTGAGAATTGCTGATTATCCCTTAAAACAGTTACCTCATGGTTATTAGTGTAGATATACATTGAATCACGATTTGGAAGCCATTTTGTAGTAACTTCTTTAGCATATAGATTCGGGTATTTCTCATTTTCATTAATGGTGTAAGATTCAGCCTCAGTTGTGGTGTAATCTGGCGTCATTAAAATATCTTGAGATTCAATAATTGCTCCTTCGTATTCAATTTTTCCTTTAGCTGTAAAACCCTCTTCACTTAGACGAATATCGATATTACCATGCCCTTTGCCATCATACATAGGATATCCTCCAGGGGGATTTGTTCGTTCAAAACCCAGTGAGTAATCATCCATGATTTTTGCTTCAAAATCAAAGTCAGGAATAATACCACCGGCTACGAAAGTTCCTGGAAAGCTGAGCCCCTCAGTGGTGAAGTTATCAAGATTTTCAATGGTAAAAGGATCTACCTCAAAACGAAACCGATCCTTGTCGTATACCCCTCCGAAAATAGTGGGTTTATCATAGGCAATAATTGACCCCTTATTACTAGTAAATCGGGGATATTCAGGATAATTTTTAAGCCCAGATTTATTGGTTGATTTATCAATTTCAAGGGTGCCGTTAATGTCTCTTAAAACAGATTTTACAGCTACTAGCCCAGGTTTACCAGATAAGTCTTTTGTGAATATGACCATCTTGGTAATGTTATCAGATGAGATATCAAAATTGAAGTAATCAAATTCAAATTTATCGGAATAAAAATCAAATTTTCCAGCGGTCAGTCGACCACCAAACTCCATGCGGCGTTTGTTTTTTAGAATGACTGTTTGTTCATGTGGGA
>JAKMFK010000107.1 GCA_022425465.1 Bacteroidia bacterium
ATGCTGCATTTTCCCTTGCCGTTGTACGGACTGCTAAATTTGCAAGTTTCACAGCAATATCTGGACGCGTAGGAGCAAAAAAGCCAAACAGTTCAGTGGTTAACTGTGCATCAATCATCTCGTAATGTGGGTTTAACTCAGGGTCGCTCGTCTTTGGAGGTATGATCCCTTGCTGCATAAGTTCAAATGCTCTTTGGTTGGAAACCCATAAATAATTTTCTTCCTCTTTGTGAATGTGGTCCAGCCATGCCCCTCTGATTTGTTCCCCTGTAAGATCTAAATTTGGACTACTGTAAAGAAGTTCCTGATAGATATACTCTATATCTGTATCATCATCTGCACCCCAAACACTGTCTTTTTCTGCGAGTAAGAAGGTAATCGTATCTGAATAATTATTTGAACCCCATAGATTAGGATGGTCGGACTGACCCCAGTCCTCACTAGTATAAAACCCTGCTCCTTTTCCGTCTACAGGAATTCCAATTTTATCCATCTCAGTTATCAAGCCTGTCCAATTCGCAATACATTGAGCCATCCAAAATCCTTGGAGTCGATCTTGATAATCTTCTCTGTCTAAAACAATGGAATCTTCATGCCCCTCCTGACACCCAAAGATTAGGGCAAAAACGCCTATGCTTATCAGCAGATTGATACTCGACTTGGAAAGTAAAAAAGGTGAAATGTTATTTTTCATAAATTGATTTATGATTAATAATACTTCTAAGGTAGAGAGATTAGATTACATATCAAATTCCTACTCCCTGTTCCAATAGAAAAACCGTTTTCTAAAACCCATGACCTTGTGTTTGGGATAGAAGTGCTTGAGGAGATTCACTCAGCACGTATCCACACAAACCCCACACAACCACCCCCTAAAACAGGATTGAGTGAATCTCAAGATAGGGTAATGATTGTTATGGTTAAGAGGGGATTTAGATTGTGTCCATTGGTGTGAAAGAAAATATACTTAAAATTTTTAGACTTGTCTAAGATTGCTCCTCTCGCTATTATTCAAAGTTGTAGCAATACAAATAATATTTTCCACTGATTTTTGGATGCATAGTCTTGATAATTTCTATTTTGTAAGTCTATAATAAAAGAATTAATGCATGATCAATACAGATAATTTTGATAAGGTTGAAATTACTTCAGTTGAGGAATTTAGGAATTGGCTGATTGAGAATCATAATCAGGATAAGGGTGTTTGGTTAGTTACTTTCAAAAAATGTGAGGTAACGAAATATGTTTCGAGAGAAGAAGTTCTGGATGAATTACTTTGCTTCGGTTGGATTGATGGAATAAGGAGAAAGCTGGATGAAAAAAGGACAATGCAACTTATCACAAAAAGAAGAGCTCAACATTGGTCTAAAACTTATAAAGAAAGAGTATCAAAATTAATAGAACAGGATAAAATGCATGACGCTGGTTTAAAGTCAATTTCAATTTCAAAGACTAATGGATTGTGGAATTTCATGGATAATGTAGATGACTTAATCATACCTGAAGATCTTCAAAAAGAATTATCAAGAAAGAAAAAGGCATTAGAGTTCTTTAATTCAATTAATCCTTCAAGTAAAAGGTTTGTTCTTAGATGGGTCAAACTCGCAAAAACAGAAAAAACCCTCCACTTGGGAGGGTAAACTTTTTACTCTAATCTTATATAGTATTCAGCCCAGCCGTCACCTCCATCGTAGTCCGCAGGATATTGAGAATAATGAGTAGGACCAATATCTATTTTGAATTTAGATATCCATCTGCCTTCATTATCTTTATTAGGAGCTTCCTTTTTCCATCCCTGAAAATTATCAGTTCCATCTACATTATATTCTGTTAATATTCCATTTTGGAAAGAATAACTGTTTGCAAAGCCAGCTTGACCATAATTAATATCTTCCCCTGTAACTGAATCCTTTTGAATATTATTACCTACAAACATCATAAATTGATCTGTAAAGATTTTAGTTTGGAAGCCTTCTGATAACCCAAAAGCTTCCCAGCTTAGGGTATCTACAGGTTTATTGTTTTCATATTTAATTCCTCCTACCATTTTCCACACCCCTTTTATTGGGTTTGTGCTTTCTTGTTGTTGTGTACAAGAAATTAGTAATGCACTCAAAAAGAATAAAGAAAAGAAACGATTTTTCATTTTAATTGATTTAAGATTAATAATACCTCTAAGATATAGAGAATGGGTTACATATCAAATCTCACATCCTTGTTTCAATAAAAAAACCGTTTTATAAAACCCATCCCCCTGTGTTTTGGATAGGAGTGCTTGAGAGGTTTTAGGGTTTCATTAATCCATCCCAACCATTTTCAGCTGCGAACTCTATTAGATTCCTCTTAATTAGTTCTAGAGCTTGACATAAATGATATACTTCAATAGAAAGATTCCTTTTCATATCTCCCTCTCTATCAAAAT
>JAKMFK010000194.1 GCA_022425465.1 Bacteroidia bacterium
TAGTAGCCCTAGAACTGTGGATTGGAATTGCTCTTCTTCAAAACAAAGGATTCAAAAAAATCACCCTACCTCTTACCTTAATTACGTTGCTTCTTTTCACTATTCACCTGTTTTATGAAAGTTTGAATAAAGAAAATGGATTTATCGAGGGAAACTGTGGTTGCTTCGGGGATGTGCTTCCTATGAATAACCTAGAGTCAATCATTAAAAATGGGATAGGCATCATACTAACTATCTATGTTTGGTTGAAGTATAAAGGTCAATCATTTCAATCTTGGGTGTCCTCATTATTTGTTGGATTAGTAACCCTGTTCACACTAAGCTTTGGTGTAAAATCATACCAAAATTCTCCTGAAATACAAAACTCTGAAACATCAAATACAACGCTGTTGGATACGACTAACCAAAGTATAAAGATGTTCAACAATCAAGAAAACATCAGTATTGACTCTACATCCGATCAGATACTAGAAGAAGAAACTCCAATAGCAAAATCAGAAATAAAACCAACCTCAAAGGTCATCGACACTATAACAACTCCTGAGAATACTACTTCCATTTCTATCCAAGAAAAGCCTCAATCTACACTTGAACTGTTGAACTACTATGTGCCTGATTTAAAAAATTATCTCCAAAAAAACGATACCACACTCGTATGTTTATTTAGTATGACATGCAGTCATTGTCAGGAAGTCTATCGTGATATTTCTTCCATGAGATCATCCAAAAAACTTCCCCCAATTTATCTCGTCAATTATGGGTCGGAGTATGAGCAAAATTACTTCTTCACCCAGGCAGGCAGTAAGGACGATCCGCATTATCGAATAGACGATTTCACTATATTTAAACGACTACTAGAAGGGAAAACCTATCCTAGGATTTTATGTGTAAGTCAAGGGAAAATAATTAAAGAATGGGATGTTGATAGCTACCAAAAAGAGAACTTTATGAACCACTTTGGTATACGTAAAATTAAAAAAGAAGAGCAAAAAAAAGGTTTGCAATTGGACTTGAATCAGGGCAACAGTCCTTGGTAATTATTTGATTTTATATTTCACCCCAAACTGGATTGCATTTGTTTGAGGAAGCTGGTCGTAAGACTTCAACATCGAATTTATACCATAACCATATTGATAACTCGATCGAATCCCCCATGATTTTGTTAATGCATATCGAAGACCCACTGATCCGCTAATTCTAATCAAGGTTTTATTCAGTAAGCTTTCTTCTAATTCTACAACATCCAAATACCATTATCTGCAGTTACAGTATAATAACCACTGGTCTTTTTTAGGATATCGATTTTCATACCAAGACCACCAAAAAATGAAATTCGATTTCGAAGTATGGTCTGATAATCCACTTGAAACGGTATGGTCCAATAATCAAAATTGGATATACAATCGGCACATACATCTCGTTGAATAGTCGTTGTTGTGCTATCTACAACGACATCTCCAATTAGAGCAATGGAGGTCCCTCTTGGCGAAATGATATAATTACGATTTAGTAATTTCTTTTTGGTAATATATGTTTTCTCTATGGAAGACAACACGTAATTCGTTTTTTGCTGTAATGCCATCACACCTATGCCAGATGTAAATTTCCAACGGTTTTTCTGTGCAGCTAGATTTAATCCATAACCAAGACTTCGTATTTCACGTTCATTCGACTTGTGATTGCTTTCATCCACAAGATTGTTCAGTCGAATTGTGGTTTGATGTTGAATTGATTTGATGTAGGGTGATGCATAAAAGGACCACTTGGAATAAGGGCTTTTTAAGACACCAATCGTTTTAAAATCAGGATTAATATCGTACCTAAACAGCACCTCCTATTAAAGCGAGCAATGCCGTTAAAAAAGTTGATTTTAAAAATTTCATAATTTGTTTTCTTTTTAATGTTATGTACTACCATGTACGAGCGTTTTCATAAAAGGGTTGAGATTTTTTAAAATTTATTTTTTAGAAATGCTCTTTTGCCACATCCAAGCATGATACATCATGTCGTGTAAGTCATATTCAGCTTGCCATTGGAGTACCTGATTTATTTTTTGTGTATCGGCAAAAATTTGTTCTACATCACCATCTCTTCTGGGTCCAATTCTGTAATTCAAAGGCACATTGCATCGTTCCTCAAAAGCTTGAACTACCTCCAAAACGGTAGAACCATTTCCTGTCCCCACATTAAATACATCCACTGAACTCGTCATCTTATCCGCAAATGTCATGGCCTTCACGTGTGCTTTGGCTAAATCTACTACGTGAATATAGTCGCGTACACACGTACCATCGGATGTATTGTAATCATTTCCATGAATCACTAACTGCTCTCGAATACCAGCCGCCGTTTGTGTAATATAAGGCACCAAATTACTAGGTACACCATTGGGTAATTCGCCAATTTGAGCAGAAGGATGGGCCCCAACTGGATTAAAATACCGCAACAAAATGGTCTTGATGTTTTTATGTTTTGCATAATCTTGAATGATTTCTTCGCCAATTATTTTAGTCGTTCCATAAGGGC
>JAKMFK010000144.1 GCA_022425465.1 Bacteroidia bacterium
GCTAAATTCTTTTCTTCAAATGCTTTTGAGAACATTTTACCAGGAACAACAATGGAAAGATATTGATCACTTGCCGTTAAATTGATAGTTAAACAACTGGCAAGAGTACTTGCAAAAAGACTAAAAATAGAAGAACCAATGGATAATAAAGCAGAGCTAATTCTTGATAAAGCTCCAATAGACTCCATTATACCTCCAAAAACCATAGCACAAATAATCAGCCAGATGGTCCCCAACATCCCCTCCATACCTCCAGAAACAAAAAGATCATTTAGAGAAGGTTCGGAGGTATTCACAGCAACTCCAGTCGTGATGGAAGTCATAAAGTATTTATACGTATTGATAAGTGAAGGAGAAAGATGACTAGATTGAAAAAAATAAGCCATCACTAATCCTAAAATGGTACCAACAAAAAGGGCAATTATTGGAGATACTTTTCTTACTATCATAAGAATTACGATCAAAGGAATCGAAAATAACCATGGACTAATAACAAAGCTATCTTGAATGGAGAGTAATAAATACTCACTACTTACAACTTCTTTAGTTTCCATTGAGAAACTAATTAAAGAAAAAACGATTAATGTAATTGTAATACTAGGTATAGTAGTGTAAAGCATATACCTAATATGAGAAAACAAATTAGAACCAGCCATAGCCGCTGCTAGGTTGGTAGTATCACTAAGAGGAGATAATTTATCGCCAAAGTATGCTCCACTAATAACAGCTCCTGCAACAATCCCAGCAGGTATTCCCATTGCCTTACCAATAGCTATCAATGCGATTCCAATGGTAGCACTTGTCGTCCATGAACTACCCGTAGCTACAGAAATAATAGCTGAAATAACAACCGCTGAGGGTAAAAATAGAATGGGGTTGATTAATAAAACACCATAATAAATCATAGCTGGTACAATACCTGATATTAGCCATGATGCAGATAAAGACCCAACCAGTAAAAGTATCAGAATAGCTCCACTAACTGATTTTAAATTTTCACCCACTTGATCGATCATAGATTTAAAGGATCTGCTATTTAACAAACCAACAATAGAGGCAACAGCACCTCCAATGAGTAGGATAAACTGATTACTACCACTAATTGCATCATTCCCAAAAACAAACACATTAAAGGCCAACAATAAAACTAAACAAATTAGTGGAATAAATGAAGCAAAAAGGGATATCTGCTTAATTTCCTGTTGGGATGACTTCATTATAGGCAAAGTAACTTATTTTTATGGTTCATCTATTTATCAAATAAATTAGTCAAATAAAAAAACCATCTTTTAAATTATAACTAATTTTAAAAAAATCAATAATTCCCAGTAATAACCATTCAAGAAAAAAATACCTAACAAACTAATAATCAGAATCTTAAAAACCATGTAAGTGAAATATGACACAAATCATACAGAAATGTAATCTTAATCATATTTTAAAAAAAACTTGTACCTAACCTTGTAGTGTGCTTTTGAAGCAAAAGAGGTTTATAACTATTGAACAACAAATGTTGCAAAGGATTCGTTAAGAAGATAGTTAAAAAAATTGAGTATCTCAGTATTAGTAAGTTATGTTCAAAATACACTCAATGCTTAGTTTAAGGGTAGATTGTTTTCTAAAAAAACGCTTAAGATTGTTATTGACCTTCAATCTGCCCTTTTTTAATACTATTCCAAATATAAAACTTCTTCAGCGTATTTACAAGTTTCTATTAATAAACTATGGGTGTTTTGGTTAAAAATACCATTTGCCATCGCATGTGCTTTAGCATCTTCTATGTTTACTACTCTTAACTTTTCTCTTGGAGTACCTATTTGTTTAGTCATTTCCAAAATCTTCTCTACTGACACCACTTTATCTTGATTTTCCTCATCTTCATAGTAGTAGCTCACAAATACAGGAATTGTAACTTCAGAAAACACTTCCTTCTTCATTGTTGATTCCAATAAATGTTGTAACTCTAAAACCGATTCTAATCTATATTTTGTATGCCAATATGGTTCTGCCGCTTCTGGTGCCTCCCAAGTATGATACTTACCCCCTTTCACTAATCTTGCGATTTCGAGACCCCATGGACCCGTTAATAAAACTGCTCTCGAATCATAAACTCGAATGTTTGGTGAGTAGCATATTAAACTATGGATTTCATTTTGAACAGATGATAGATATAATGCAGCAGTACTCCCTGTACTTGTACTCATGATGATGACCGAATCTCCCATCGCTCGAGCAATTGTGTAAGCTTCTTTAACCGACTCCAAGTACTTTTTTCCTGTAAAATTTAACATGGCCTCTTTTTCATTAAGTCCACTCTCTGCTAGTAAAGGAGCATAAGCATTCATCTTATACTTCTTGGCAAACTGATGATAAACTGGATCTCCCTCCTGAGGACAAGACGAGAATCCATGAAGGTATAACAAAACATATGTTGTTTTATTACCCACAGAATCTGCCCAATAAATTTTAGAGTGGTTACCCGATTTAATTTTCGGATTTTTATTTTTTTCATTCACTATTGAGTCCACTTCTGATAGTTTAATAGCCGTATTCTTAATCTGAGGTGAAAAATTTTCCTTCTTCATTCTAGGCCCTAGTAAATAAATCAACCCAATAGATCCAATGATTACTATAAACCTTTTTAAACACATTATTTTGATTATTCGATATTAACATTTTCCATTGGATTTCTAATTTTTTATTATTTGAATGTTAATTATTTCATAATTGATAT
>JAKMFK010000162.1 GCA_022425465.1 Bacteroidia bacterium
ATTCTCTAGGAAAATGTTGGCTCTCATCCCATTCCATGACAAAAGGACGAATATTTTTTTCTGCAAAGTCTCTTGCTGTTTGTCTAATTAAAATTTGTGTTTCTGATTGTTCAAAATTCATGTTCTAACTCAACGTATTTTTGGTATTTGGTGCAATTATAACAAGCTAACAGCTATAGTGAAAATTAGTTTAGGTCAAAATAGGGCAAAAGACGATTAATTGATTTCTCTCTAAAAATATGTAACGATTTCAATGCAGATAATTGTAAAAACTTTCCGTGTTGATTTCTATAGCTTACAATCGCCTTAGCCTCATTACTAGATAGATACGGATGTTTAGCCATTTCATCAGCACCCATCTCATTCAATTTGATTTTTTTTATTTGTGTCGTATCTAATATCAAATGAGGTAGTATTATTTCTATCGTCTCTACTGGTAATCCATAGACCTCATTCAACTGAGTCAGTGAATAAAAACCACCTAGTTTTGATCTAAAAGCGACTATTCTTTTGGCTAAAACAGGGCCAATCCCCATTAATTTTTCCAAACTATCTGCCGAACAACTATTTATGGAAATCACCCATTGTTTTGGTTTTCTATTCAAGAAATTATTGTTTGATTTCATGATCAATGTATCAGGTAAGGCAATAAATGGTTTTAATTTTTGATATTCCATTTCAGATAGACTGTACAATCGAACTAAATCTTTCTTAACCTTAAAACTTCCTCCTTTATTTCGATAATTAATGATGTTATTTACTACCCGTTTTGATAGCCCTTTATGAATTAGCTGCTCTTTGCTCTCAATGTTTGGATCAAATAACTCATTCACCCGATTTTTGTCAGTTACATCATCTTGTTTTTCCAGAACAAGTCTTTTTTCCTCCAGTAACGATTTATTATTGGATATAAATTCTTGCAGTTTTTGAGAGTCCACAGAAGGGGTTTAAGTGTAAAAATAATTGTGAATATAAAACTGATACGCACATATTATTGATATGATAAATATTAACGCAAAAAAGCCAAGTCTCTCGAAATTTGATACCTAAAGGTATCCGGTTAGTTGTTTTAAAAACTTTCTTATCAATCAAAGGCAGCTAGAGTTTCCGCTTTGTACTCTCCTTGCAGTAATTTACCTTTAATATCCTGGAAAGCTTTTATAGTCTCGTCAACGTCTTCTAATGTATGGGCTGCTGTAGGAATCAACCTTAACATTATCATATCTTTTGGAACAACTGGATAAACCACAATCGAACAAAAGATGTTATAGTTTTCTCTCAAATCATGAGTTAGGTGAGTTGCCTCTGCAACATTTCCTTTGAGTATGACAGGGGTAACACATGAAGTTGTGGAACCGATATTAAAACCCTCTGCTTTTAAGCCTCCTTGCAACACATTCACAATTTTCCATAAATTGGCTTTATGCTCGGGTTGAGATCTTAACATTTCCAGTCGTTTCAATGCTCCTTGAACAAACGTTATAGGAAGTGATTTCGCAAAAATCTGAGATCGCATGCTGTATCTCAAATAATTTATAATAACCGCATCTCCTGCAATGAATGCTCCAATACTTGCCATAGATTTAGCGAAAGTTGAGAAATAAACATCTATATCAGCTTGAACACCTTGTTCTACACCTGCTCCTTCTCCATTGGGGCCTAATGTTCCAAAACCATGGGCATCGTCAACCATCAATCTAAATTCAAATTTGGATTTCAAATCAACAATCTCACGCAGCTTACCTTGATTTCCACTCATCCCAAAAACACCTTCAGTGATGACTAGGATGGCTCCACCTTGTTCTTCAGCAATTTTTGTAGCTCTAATTAATTGCTTTTCTAAATTTTCAATATCATTATGAGCATACACAAATCGCTTTCCTTGATGAAGTCTTACCCCATCAATAATACAAGCATGTGATTCTGCATCATAAACGATGACATCTCTACGATCCACCAAAGCATCAATAGCAGACAAAATACCTTGATAACCAAAGTTTAATAAAATGGCATCTTCTTTTTGCTCAAACTCAGCAAGTTGCTTTTCTAGTTCTTCGTGATAATCTGTGTTTCCAGACATCATACGAGCACCCATTGGGTACGCACAACCGTATGCTGCTGCTGCATCAGCATCTACTTTTCTGACTTCAGGGTGGTTCCCTAATCCAAGGTAGTTATTTAAACTCCAATTTAACACTTCCTTACCTCTAAACATCATTCGAGGAGCAAGTTCTCCCTCCAATTTTGGAAAAGTGTAATAGTGATGTGCTTCATCAGCAAATTGACCTAGTGGACTAGTTTTATTAGCAATCTTATCAAATAAATCCATTGATTGTATTAGTAAATTATTAGTGCAAAGATAACAAGATAAATGTTCTAAATATCATAGAAAATACCACACTTAAATATTGTTTTTAACACATTAAAAACATACCAATATTCTTAAATAAGCATGAAACGTATATTTACTAGCGTTTTATCGCCAAAATATCACTAATTTTGCAAGCATTTTTGTTGAGAAGCATTTTATACATATCGATTATTTTGTTGATTTCGTCTTGCTCTAATTATCAAAAAATTGTCAAGGATGGTACGCCCCAGGAAAAACTAGATGCTGCCAGAAAATATTACAAGGCCAAAGATTATTTGAGGGCTCAGCCTCTTTTGGAAGAATTATTGGGACTGTATTATGGTCGTGCTGAACGAGAAGAGATTTATTATCTTTTTGCATACTCATACTTTGGAAATCATGAATTTTTGTTAGCTGGTTATCACTTCAACAATTTTGCTGAGACCTATACCTTGAGCGACAAAAAAGAAGAAGCAGAGTATATGACCGTTGTTTGTAAATTCAAAAAAGCAATGCCTCAAGAGCTTGACAAAACTCCTACTGATGATGCCATCAAAGACTTACAATCATTTATCAATAAATATCCCAACAGTTCTTACGTGGCTGATTGCAACGATAAAATTGATATGCTCAGAGAGCGAATACTCGAAAAAGCCTATCAAAACGCAAAACTTTATTACGATTTAGGATATTATAAAAGTGCAATGGTTGCCTGCCAAAATGCAATTGATGATTATCCTGACATTAATAATCGAACTGAATTATCTTTTTTAGTAGCTGATGCAGCATATTTGTATGCAAAAAATAGCATTCAGAAAAAACAAGAAGAACGTTATCAGGACGCACTAAAAAAGGTAGAAGAATTTGAAAAAGAGTATGGAAAATCAACCAATTATGCTGCTTCCGTAGATAAAATAAGAAAAAAGACATTAGCTGAACTAGCTCAAATAAACATAGAATAAAAACCCTATCATGACAAACAACGATATCGAAATTCCAAATTCAACAATCACTCGCGACACAAGAGAGATTAGTCTTCCTACTGACAACTTGTATGAGTCTGTTGCAATCATATCGAAAAGAGCCAATCAAATTTCTTCGTCCCTCAAAGAAGAATTGGTTGCTAAACTAGATGAATTTGCATCTGACCACGACAACCTTGAAGAAATCTTTGAGAATCGTGAGCAAATTGAAATTTCAAAATATTACGAAGGACTTCCAAAACCAACTATTGTTGCTATAGAGGAGTTTTTAAGTAAAAAGGTCTATTTCAGAAATCCTGCAAAAGAAGAATCTAAATAAAAAGATACTTCTAGGTATTACTGGAGGTATAGCCGCCTATAAAGCTGCTACGCTCATCCGTTTACTCATTAAAAGTGGTGCGGAAGTAAGAGTAGTTTGCACCCCAAACGCTCTTGACTTCGTAACACCCCTCACCCTTTCTACCTTATCCAAGCAATCTGTTTACAGCCATTTTTTTGTTGAAGAAACTGGCGAATGGGTCAACCATGTAGAACTTGGTAAATGGGCTGATGCAATGATAATTGCACCCGCTACATCAAATTCCATTTCAAAAATGGTAACAGGCCGATGTGACAACCTACTGATCGCTACATACCTGTCTGCAAGTTGTCCTGTGTTTTTTGCTCCTGCCATGGATTTGGATATGTATAAACATCCATCTACATCAACTAACATTAATAAGCTCATCGAATTTGGTCATATTGAGCTACCTGCTACCTCTGGTGAATTAGCTAGTGGATTAGTGGGTATGGGGCGAATGTGCGAACCCGAAGATATCTTTCAAATTGTTGTAGATTATTTTAAATTCTCTAATTCATTCGCTGGGAAAAAAATTTTAGTAAATGCTGGACCCACACATGAAAAAATTGACCCGGTTCGGTTTATTGGCAATTACAGTTCAGGCAAAATGGGAAAAGCCATTGCCAATACTCTTGCAGAACGTAGTGCAAATGTAGAGCTGGTTTTAGGTCCTGTTGATACTGAAGGGTTATCCCCTAAAATCAACATCACCTCGATTACATCTGCTCAAGAAATGTATGAGGCATGTCATGCTATTTTTCCTAGTTGTGATGCAGGAATTCTAGCTGCTGCTGTTGCTGATTTCACACCAAGTGAATTCTCCAATCAAAAAATAAAAAAAGGTGAATATGATGAATTTCAGTTCACGATGTCTCGAACTCGCGATGTTTTAGCATCGTTAGGTGAATCTAAAACAGAAAAGCAAATTTTAGTTGGTTTTGCTCTTGAAACACATGACGAATTAAATCACGCACAAAAAAAATTAGATAAGAAAAATCTAGATTTTATCGTTCTTAATTCCATGAATGACGCAGGTGCAGGATTTGCAAAGGACACGAACAAGGTGACCATTATTGAGAAAAATGGTAAAAACCATACATTTGATACCAAATCAAAAAAAGAGGTGTCTAAAGACATTGTTAACCTATTGCAGAATTACTTATGAGATATCTAATTCTATTCACTACCCTATGGCTTTATGTCTTTGTGCAAGCACAAGATTTACAGTGCAATATTCAAATACGTACTGACCGAATTCAGGCTACCAACAAAGAAATATTTATTGATTTACAAAATGCCATCAACCAGTTTATGAACCAACGAAACTGGATTAGTAACAAGGTGCAACCGCAAGAAAAAATCAATTGCAATTTTATCATCAATATTATTGATTTTAACATCGATCAATTCAAAGCTGAGGTGAACATTACGAGTACCCGCCCAGTATATGGCACGACTTATAATACTACTTTGTTTAGTCACTTTGATCAAGATTGGTTTTTTCAATACGCCCAATTTCAAAGCATGGACTACCAAGAAAATGCCAATGTAATGGCACTCACAACCCTTCTAGCTTTCTATGCTAATGTTATCATTGGGATTGATTTTGACACCTATGCGTTGGAAGGCGGTCAAACCTACTTTAACAAAGCCCTACAAATCCGAAACTTATCCCAAAACGTCCCTGGTTGGAATCCAAGTGATGGTAGAGGTAATCGAAACAGGTATTACATTATTGATCAGTTGTTGGATGATCGTTTTAGACCATACAGAGCAGGATTTTACCAATATCACATGGTTGGATTGGACAAATTCAAAGATGATAACGATGATGCTCGTAAAGAAATCTATGAGTCATTAGAAAAAATTCGATCGATTCAAGAACGTGTTCCCAATTCGGTAACCTTCAAAATCTTTTTTAATGCCAAAAGAGAGGAGCTCATCAATATTTTTTCAAAGGCAGATCCTGGATTAAAAAACAGAGCCATCGACTTGTTGAGCAAACTGGATCCGTCCAATGCCATCAACTACGAAAAAATCAGAGCATAGTCCTTTTTAGGGAGTAAATTCCATCTTAAAAGTCTTTGAAACTTCTTCATTACTTTCCAATACGAGCACTCCTTTTTTCTGAAGAATATCCTTGTTATGCGACACCAAATCGGCCATTCCCTGCCACGGTTCAATACATACAAATGGTGCTCCTGGTTTGGACCAAATCCCCAAGTGTGGAAATTCACGAATATCGAACTTTACAGCATGGGATGATGATTTATGAACGAGCTTAATCCAATCGGATTTTAAGTCTTGAAAGACCAACGCATCCCTATCAAACGTATGGTGATCTAAAGGTATTTTATTTCCTTTGATTACATCAACTTTAGAATCTGAAATATAGGGTCCTTCTAATATATTGGCTTGAACAGACTCATTGCACTCAAATTGAATTTCATATTCATGAATAGCATGAACATTAAATGCAGGATGACCACCAAATGAAACGGGCATCCGCTTGTTATCTTTATTAATCACCCGAAATGTTTGTTCCAAAGTATTCTCATTCAATGTATAGGTTATCAAAAGTGTGAAATCAAAAGGATAACTCTCAAGGGTATCCTGATTTTGTTGGAGAATAAAACATATGGAATTTTCACTTTGATGCAAGACATCAAATTCTAAATCACGAGCAAAACCATGATGAGTTAGCTGAATTATTTTAGAGTTATACGAATATTCATGATCCAATAAACTTCCAACAATTGGAAATAGATTAGGGGCATGTCTTTGCCAGACGGGACCTGCCTGCCAAATAAATTCAAATTGATCGGCATTTTTAACCGAACACAGCTCTGCTCCTTTACGATGGATACGCACATCTAAAAATTTATTATGGATTCGGTATTGATTAATCATATCTAGTGCAAATTACGCAAAAGAAAAGGGTTTATTTATGCGTAATGCTATACATTCGTGGTTCATCGAGAAAGATGGACAAATTAAGAATGGGGGATTAGCTCAGTTGGCTAGAGCGTTTGACTGGCAGTCAAAAGGCCACCGGTTCGAATCCGGTATTCTCCACCATTTTCCTTTCTGAGTTTTTCGACCTTTTTCAAAGCCTTTCATTGTCAATAAGTTACATCATTTAGAGTTGCAATAACTTTTATTTTATTCCTAATTTTATTGCAAAATGTTTCACTTATGTTTCACCTAAAGAATAAAAATGTTTCACCTGAAACATTTTCATCAAAAACAATGACGGTTAAGTTCTACTTAAAACCTGTTAAAAGTTCTGGATCGGGTTTTAAGGTATATGCTCAAATTATCTTTAACCGAACAAAAGCAGAATTTACAACTGGTTTACCTTGTAAAAAATCAGATTGGAATCCTAAAAAAGAAGAGTTTTTTAAAAACTCGCTTTTTAATCAAAGGCTATCTGATATAAAGATGAAAATTTATCGGATTAAAAATAATTTTGATGAACTTAAAATAAACTACTCTGCTAAAGATCTTAAGACTCAATTATTAGGATCAAAAAAATCAGAGGATTTGTTGTTAGAATACTTTCAGGAGTACATAGACAGAAAATTAAAGGATGGCTCTTGGTCACTAGCTACAAGTAAACTATACTTTGCTAGTCAAAAATATCTTTCTAAATTTCTGTTAGAACAGAAGAGACAAAAAATCACACTTGAAAATTATGACATTACCATTGTTGCAAAGTTTGATGATTATCTAAGACAAATAATATGGAATGATAAAGGAGACAGATTAAGCACTACATCAATTAATAAACATCATTCAAGAGTTAAAACTATTCTAGGTGACGCTATATCTAGAGGTAAATTGACAATTAATCCTTATGCCCATTTCAAATTAACATTCCCACAGAGCAATAGAGAATATCTTACTAAAGATGAACTTGATAAATTGAATAGTTTAGACTTATCCAATAATAGACCATTAGATCAAGTTAAAGACATATTTATGTTTTCTTGTTACACTGGACTCAGGTTTTGTGATGCTATGGATCTGAAAATGGAGGATATTCAAATTATAAATGATGAACCTCATATTCGAGTTGATCAAATTAAAACAGGAGAAAGACGTGAAATACCTTTAATTAAATCGGCGATTTCGATTGTAGACAAGTACAACTGGTCAAAATTTAGAAGCTTAAAAGGTAACGTTTTACCGATCTATACCAATCAAAGAGTTAATCGATACTTAAAATTTATTTCTGACTTGTGTGGAATTAACAAAAATTTAACTCATCATATTGCCAGGCATACTTGTGCTACAACTATACTCTTGGACAATAATGTTCCTATTGAAGTAGTTAGTCATTGGCTTGGGCATAAGAATATTAAAACAACACAGATCTATGCCAAGATTTCTCATACTAAACTTCAGAACGAGAGTAAACGCTTAAATGATATTATTTAATAATGAATTCTTAATTATTTTTTTGGGCCTTTCCTTCAAGAATCACATCGATATATTTATTTAAACCCTTTTCATTGCGCAGTTATGTCTTATCAAGTTGGGTATGAATTTTATTACTAATCCTCTTAGAGCTTAAATTTTGAGAGCTATTTTTTTAGGTTATGCTTTTTACAATTTGGACACCATCTACCTTTTTTGACTTCAGCGGGATTCTTTTCGAATCTATGTCCTTTATCACATTCCCAAATTAATTTTGATTTAGTATTTACGTAGTTAATAGATAAGCATTTTCCATTGAATTGTTTTGCTAACTGTTTCATGTCATCAATACTTAGAGATCGTTTCTTGGTACCATCTACCATGCGACATGTGGGGCACCAGCTTCCTCTTTTAACATGATTTGCTCTGGCCGTCCATTTGTGACCTTCAGAGCATTCCCATTCTAATTTAGAATTCGCGTTCTTGTAAGTTGTACTTAGACATTTACCATCCCTTTCGCTTGCGATTTCTTGAAATACTGATAAGGATAATTTTCCCGACCCCGAGCATTTTAGACACCATGTTCCGCTCTTGATTCTACCTGCTGGCGCTTGCCATTCATGGCCCTTCTTACATCTCCATAACATCAGCTCATTTGCGTTGACATACTTCTTACTTAGACATATACCCCCTCGAGATTCTGCTATAGACTTAAGGTCATTAATCTTTAGTTTTTCTTGCCCAGCACAAGCTGGACACCAATGCCCCCTTTTTAAACTTGCTTGAAGTGCCTCCCATGTATGTCCTTCATGACATTCAATCTTCAACTTAGTTTTTGAATTGATGTATTCTGAGGATAAACATTTACCACCTTTATCGTGAATAACTGAAAGTATTTCGTCAAAGTCTGCCTTTCTTTTTTCTGATGAATCAATAATACCACATTTTGGGCACCAGTTTCCTGAGCTAATTGCAGAAGGTGTCGTGCTCCAAACATGACCATTTGCACATTTCCATTGATGCTTTATCGTGCTTCCTAAATAATGTTTTGATAGAAATTCTCCGCCTTTATCTTCTGCAAGCCGCTTCATTTCCATATCTACCCTATTACTGTAAGCTTTGCTTAAATCAACATCTTTTAATTGCGGCAATTTATATCGCTTAAACCGAGTATTCTTAAATTCTTCTTCTAGAAATCTGTGTAGTTTAGAATGAGGTAGTAAGACTCCAAGCTGAGGTATTTGAATTAATAGAACATTATTTTCTTCACATAATTGTGCTTTGATATCATCATATTTGGCTTTTTCAAAATAACTTTCACCTTCATAATGTTGAGTGCCTTGATGTTCAAAAGCCAATTGCAGAGTGTTACTATACCCATCTAGTTCAAGGAAATTACCTTTATCATTACGTAACCAAGAAATGCCTTTTGTATTGGGAAAAGGGACCTTAAATACTTCTTCAAAATATGTGCGACAAATTCTTTCGCTTAAACCGGTCGAACAATCAGGACACCATTTACCTTGTTGAATATTGTCATATTTTGCTTTCCAAATATGGCCATTTGCACATTCCCAAATTAATTTAGTTTTACCATTAATATAATTTTTAGATAAGCATTTCCCTCCTCGCGCATAAGCTAATTCCTGCATATCTTGGATGGTTTTTTTTGCTTTACCAGCGCAAACTGGACACCACGTGCCACGCATAATACTATTAGGTATGCTTTCCCAAGTATGCCCTTTCGAGCACTGCCACTTTAGTTTTGTATTTAATGTTTTGTATACACTAGATAGGCACTTACCATTTTTTTTAATGGCAATGGTTTTAAAATATTCTATGTTGTACGATTTTGGCATTTAAACCCTTTATCACATTTTAATATTTTTTTTACTTATTCATCTTATTGTTCAGCAAGTTCAGGATTAACATGAGCTAGGGACTTCTCTTTGGGAACTGATTTTGGCACATTCGAATATATGTTTTTTGTAATTTGTAATTAAATTATTCAACCTCCTTCTATTCATTTCACTACCAATGAAAACTAAAATAGGGCCACCATCTTCGCACCATGTCATGTCCTGTATGCAAAAAAGAAACATCCCGTAACAGAATCTATTGCTCAAATGCATGTAAGCAAAGAGCTTACAGAATAAGACGTAACGTTACGGCATTTCAGAAGGATATAGAGTTGCTTAGAAAGTCTCCTCAAGAGATTGAATTTAATCTAGTTTTGGCTTTCATAGAAAAAGAGAATCATCGTTGGAACAAACCTACATACGATGAGTATGCATTCGTCAGAGAATCACATCCTGAGATACAATCGGTAAAGATGCTTTCAGAATTGATTATTCAGATTAAAAGTAAGTTATATGGCTATCCGGAATCGCCATATAGACTTGCTTTTGAAAATTACCTCAAAAGGAAACTTAGTCCTTAGATGACCTATCTTCTAAATATTTGACCAAGTCACTCTTTAAGTAATAAACTTGACCGCCTAATTTAGTGAAATGCAGTTCGCCTGCTCTTCTTCTTTCCCAGAACCATGTAGTTCCTCTTCCTAATAATTTTTTTGCCTCAAGTTCAGACACGTAATCATCAATTGATTTTGGTCTGTTAAGCTTATCCTCGATTTCCTTAAGCTTCTTAAGAATACGATGTAATTGTTTGTTGTTTGACATATGAAATGTTTTTAATAATTTCATACAAAGCCACAAATGGCAGTCCAAAAAGCCTTAATTTTTGGAATATTTTAACCTAATAAATGTTAACCTCTAAAATTTTAGACTATGAGGTTTTAAAAAAAATTTCACGTTAAAAATTAGTAAATAAGATTTTGGCAGATTTAGCGGAAATACTGTCAGGTTTGGTGT
>JAKMFK010000168.1 GCA_022425465.1 Bacteroidia bacterium
GTTTTCAAACTTTGGTGACCATAAACACGGAGTGCAAGTTCTAGTTCGTCTTGGTATTTCAAACTATCTACCAATCTAGTCAACAAGCGTTTTGCAACTGTAATACGATTGTCTGTACCCATTTTAGCATACATACTTCCAGAACCATCTAAAACGAATAGTATTCTTGTCTTGGGCGTTTGAGCAGAGACATTAAGAGTCATGAACAAGACCAATATCGGTAGTATTTTTTGATATATGTTCATATTTGATTAACTCTTAAATTTAAAAATTGGTATCAGTAATCACCAATTGTTGACGGGTTTTGTTCTAAGGCAGTGGCTAGTTGTTCATCGTTTGGGGGTATTCCATGCCATTTGTGGCTACCCATCATAAAATCAACTCCATTACCCATTTCAGTATGCATTAAAATACAAATTGGCTTTCCATTTCCAGCAAGCATTCCTGCTTTGTTTAGGGTGTCTTGTACATCATTGATATCATTCCCATCCATACTAATGACATTCCAATCAAAGGCATCAAATTTGGATTTCAAATCTGTAAAGCCCATAATATCTTTTGTGTCACCATCAATTTGTCGCCCATTGACATCCACGGTAGCGATTAAGTTGTCCAATTGATTATGTGCTGCATACATGACGGCCTCCCAAATTTGTCCTTCTTGTAATTCTCCATCACCCATGAGCACATATACAAGTTTATTGTCGTTGTCGAGTTTTTTGGCTTGGGAAATTCCAGCTGCTACTGACAAACCTTGACCTAAAGATCCAGAAGCTATTCTTACTCCAGGTAATCCTTCGTGAGTGGTAGGGTGGCCCTGAAGTCTTGTATTTAGCTTGCGGAAGGTATTTAGCTCAGATACTGGGAAATAACCACTATGAGCAAGAGCACTATAATATACGGGTGAGATGTGACCATTAGATAATATAAAAACATCTTCATCGTTTGCAGACATGTTGAACTCATCTGGATTGTGACGGAGGATGTTTTGAAATAGTACGGTAAAGAATTCGGCACAACCTAACGAACCACCAGGATGACCAGATTGAACTTCATGAACCATTCTAACAATATCTCTTCGGGTTTGGTTGACTTGTTCTTGGAGTTCTGTAGTTGATTTTTTCATTTTAATTTTTCCAAAGGTGAGTTTAATTGAAGTTTTATAAAATCTTTGTGGAAACTTCTTGGAAAAGTATTGTGCCTGCTCACATCGTCGAAATAAGTGTTTCTATTCATGATTATCATGCTCATAAAGATGATTTAAATGATTTTTTGTCATCTAAATTAAAAGGCAAATACCCTAAAATAAACGCTATAATAACGCTTAAAAAGTCAACAGATGCTCGTAAAAGGACAATCAAACACAATTTAAGGTTGAAAGTGTATACAGAAGGTGATTATCCTGTAAAACAGAAAAAACTGGAGTATAAATTGATTGATAAATCAAAATTTGCTCACATCATTGGTTTTGGTCCTGCTGGAATATTTGCGGCACTTAAATGCTTGGAATTGGGTATTAAACCAATTGTTATTGAACGTGGTAAATCTGTAAAAAATAGAAGGAGGGATGTAGCTCAATTGAATCGTTCTGGAATCATTAATACAGAATCCAATTACTGTTATGGCGAAGGTGGTGCTGGAACATTTTCCGATGGAAAATTATATACACGATCACATAAACGAGGGAAAATTCAGGAAATACTAGACTTATTTGTGCTTCATGGTGCCGATCCAAATATTCTTTATGAAGCTCACCCTCATATTGGTACCAACAAACTCCCTCAAATTATTCAAAATTTGAGGGAAACCATTATTGAAAAAGGTGGTGAGATTCGTTTTGAACAAAAATTAGAAGACATACAACATGCTGACGGTCAGATACATGAAATAAAAGTGAATGGCATTTGGGAGAAATGCAATCAACTTATTTTAGCAACAGGTCATTCTGCGAGAGACATATATTATTTGTTGGATAATCGCGATGTTGCAATTGAAGCAAAACCATTTGCAATGGGTTTTCGAATTGAGCATCCACAATCCTTGATTAATACTATCCAATATCATACTCAAGAAAATGTAAAAATTTTACCGCCTGCAAGTTATAGCTTAGTATGTCAGATCAAACAAAAGGGGGTGTTTTCGTTCTGTATGTGTCCCGGTGGCGTAATTGCACCTGCAGCTACAGAAAATGAGGAAGTAGTTGTCAATGGTTGGAGCCCTAGTAAGCGTAATGGGAAATTTGCCAATAGCGGTTGGGTGACTGAAATTGGACCAGAGGAATGGAAAGAATTTGCTAATTTAGGCTCATTAGCTGGATTAGAATTTCAGAAAAGTATAGAAAGAAAAGCATACCAGATGGGAGGAGGAAACTTTAAAGTTCCAGCCCAAAATATTCAAGATTTTCTATCGAACAAAATGAGTGATGAGTTGAATGAAAGTAGCTACTATCCAGGTATGACAAGTGTTGATTTAAACGAACTATACCCATCTGAAATAACCTATCGTTTGAGAGAAGGACTCCGAGAAATGACCGAAAGATTAAAAGGGTTTAATCATAAAGATGGCATAGTTACTGCACCAGAAAGTCGAACAAGTTCTCCTGTACGCATTCCAAGAACTAAATCATTGTCACATCCTGATTTAGTGAATTTATATCCATGTGGTGAGGGAGCAGGGTATGCTGGAGGGATAATCAGTGCTGCATTGGATGGTTTTAGGGTTGCTAATTCAATTGGGGATCAGTTGTCTTAATTGTTTTCTTTATGGCTTTTCTTAGCATGTCCAATGCTTTATTGGAAGTTCTTTCAACGATTTGTTGTCGTGATCCAAAGAATTGACATTGTTCAACTTCAACTGTGCCATTGGGTTTAGCTAGTCCAATATATACGAGTCCAACAGGTTTTTCTTTACTGCCACCT